>JAFVAC010000023.1 GCA_017476265.1 Clostridia bacterium | reverse complement strand
TGTATACTTTTCGCAAAATGGGACACTATCGGTAGCAAGACGCGCTCGTCAAGGCATAGTATATACCGTACGACCGCAAAATTTTTCGGAGAACGCTATGATAAAAAGAGGAGAACTGTATTATGCCGATCTGAGCACCGTCGTCGGGAGGGAACAGGGCGGCGTGCGTCCCGTGCTCATCGTACAGAACGACGTCGGCAACAAATATTCCCCCACCATCATCGCGGTCGCCGTGACCAGTCGAATGGACAAAGCCCGCCTCCCCACCCATATCGCGGTGGACACCACCTGCGGACTCCCGAAAGACAGCGTCGTTTTGACCGAACAAGTCCGCACCCTCGACAAGCGCAGACTCAAAGATCGGATCGGCGTCCTCGACGATCGGATGATGAAAAAGGTCAACGCCGCCCTTATGGTCAGTCTCGGATTCTTTTCCGACTGAACGGGCATAACGGGAGAGCTAAATCAATATACTTTCTTCCGTGAGACGTATTTTCAAAAAGTTCCGCGTGCATCCCTTGTTTTTCGCATATGCCGCTCTGCTCGTCTTTTTAGGGCAAGGGAGGCTGTTATTCTGTACCGTCTTAGCGGTGGCGTGCCACGAAACGGCGCACTATTTCGTCGCAAAAAGGCGCGGATATCTTCTGACCGATCTGAAGATCACTCCCCTCGGCGCCGTCCTGTCCGCCAAAGAAACGATTGCGGACGCCGATCTTTTTGCCATCGCCGTCGCCGGACCCGTCACGAATATACTCTTGTCCCTATCGACCGTGGCTATGTGGTGGATCTTTCCCGAATCTTACGGACTCACGCGGGAATTTCTGTACGCCAACCTTTCCATCGGTTGTTTTAACCTCCTCCCACTGTACCCGCTCGACGGCAGTCGCATCGTCACGTCCTTTTGCAAGGACAAAGAAAAATGCCTGAAAGTTCTACGCGTCTCAGGCTACGTCTCCAGCGCCGCTTTTGCCGTCTTGTTCATCGTGAGTATCTTCTTTTCGGTATCCTATTCTTGCGCTTTAGTATCCGTTTTGCTATATCTCGGAGCGGCTTTCGACGCAAAGAACGAAAGGTACGTTTTGCAACTGAAGCGGCTTTTTATGCTGCGCGACGCCGGCGGTCCTTTAGAAAAAAAAGAGCTGTACATAAACGCCCGCGCCAAAGTGGGACGCCTTTTACGCGCTCTTAAAAATGACGCCGTCTATACGGTCAACGTAATAGACGACGCCAATCGGATCGTAAAAATTTTGCGCGAAGAGGACCTGGAAAAGTTATTTTTGCGCGATCGGAACGAACCGATCATATGAGCTATTCTCCGTCCAGATAGCGACGATACGCCTCTTTTTTCTTGTCGCGTTTGCTGATGACGACGCATATGACGACCACGATCAAAACGACGACGATCAAGCCGACTGCGATCAAAATATCGGGCAAAAGCACGGTCAGGATCCCTTTTATGTCTCGGCTCTCATAGACCGCCACGCCTCTTATCTCTTCCGAGTCGAACGTGATCTCCGTCCTGCCGTCGCCGGACTCCTCGTCCTCGCCTTTTTCGGCGGTTTTTATATCGCTCTCGACCACTTCGTAGTCCTCTAAAGGAACAACGCTTCCATCCGCCATCACGAGATAGATTTTAGAGGCGGAAGAGAGTTTTACTCGGACGGTATAGGTGAGTTCTCCCTCGATTTCAATATTCCCCTCTATCGAGACGTAGTCGGTCAAGGTAAGAAAGTTGGGCAAAAACAGGTTCTTCCCCTGCGCGATGTTGAGTTCGTCCTCCTTGACGGTGAGTCCCGCGCCGGAGATCGCTTTGCTTTTGATCGACAGCTCCGCCGGGAGGTTTCCGGCGATGGTTGCCATGGAGGATGTCGCCGACTCCCGACCGATCCTGATCGACCCGGGGACGTATACGAAGTCGTAGTTTTGTCCGGCGGCTCCGGACGCCGTTACGACATAATTCCCGCCCGAAGTGGGCAAGTTTGCCACGGTCGGCTTCCTTGTCAACACGTTCGCGTTCTCCCCGTTGACGAATCCGTCGTACTCGATGGTCGGGACGTACTTTTCGCCCGCCTCCACGACGTCGTCCTTGACGCGAACGGTAAGGGTAGCGGGTTTGATGGAGAACGTGATGCTGTTTTTACCGTCCGCTATGACGTAGTGGGTTTTGTCCGCAGGCTCGACGGAGTAGACGTAGTCCCCTACGCCAACGGGATCCCGATCGACGGACGAGACAAGTTCCACCTCCTCGAATGCGCCGTTGACGACCCGTGCGGTGACCGAACATTGCTCTCGACCGTTGTAGGTATAGACCAGACTCCCGCCGAACAACACGTCAGCGACGCGCTTTCCGACGGTTATCTCCACCGGAGCAATGACGGAGTTATAGTTGTCGGAAGTCGGCGTAAAGAGCAGCTGCTCCACGGTCCCTCCGACGACGGTCATCCGTTTGTCTGGGATTAGCCAAGAGAAAATGCCCTGTACTTTGGTGCCGTTGCCGTAGGCGTCGCCACTAATGACCAAAGTCCGCAGTTCGTCACCGTAGGTGATCTCGCCGAGAATGTTGTAGTTGACGCTGGGGGTGGCTCTATCGATGTGGAAGGCGTGCGTACGCGCGTCCACGCGATCAACGGTATAGTTCTCATTCCCGCTGTAAGCGACGACGGTGTACGCATACGAACCGACGTCCTCGCCCGAAGCTCTCTCCACCCGAAGCGTGATCTGCTCCGCGTCGGACTCGTGCGCATAAGAAGTCCCGCCCGTCGGAGAGAAGGTGATCGCCGGATCCTGTTCGCCAAAGGTCTTGCGTACCTCGTCCACGACAAGTTCCAGACTCCGTCTGTCGATGACGTATTGGGTCGTGATATTCTCGTGTATCTCGAAGTCGGGGTTGCTCTCCGGGAGCGTCCCGAGGTCCATTCTGTATCTGCCGACCGCCTCGCCGGGCTCTCTTGCCGCCGTGCCGGAGAGGGTCACCTCTCTGCCGTCGGGGAGGACGGTCAGACGCGTATTGTTGCCGGCGGAGCCGTCGAACAGGGTATATTCTATCTCTTGGTCGGTTTCGCCGTAGACTTTGCCGTTGTTGTGTTCCTCAAAGATCCCCACGCGGACGGGTCGGGGCAATACCGTAAAGTAGATCCGACTCCGAACCGGAACGATCTTGTATCCGTCGCTGTCCCCTCCGACGAAGCTGACGGCGTAGGGCTCTTGACGGACGTGCAGGTCGTCCGCGTCCACGGTGATCGTAGGCGCGACGAATCCGGCTATTTCTTCCGGTCGTTCGATCGGCTCGCTCAGGTCCTCCCGATAGGAGAAGACGGGTATAAGATCGGGGATCTCGCCGTAGACGAGCGTCTCCGACGCCTCGCTGAGTCCGACGTATATCTTGCCGGCGATAAGTCCTACCGAGCGGACGCCGCTGTAGCGGTCCTCGTAGTTTTTACTGCCGATCGCGGCGAGACGGAAAGTGAACTGTTCGGTCGTGGAATAGGCTGTCGGGACGAAGTCGTACTTGCCCGGTTCGGTCTCTTCCAACGTAGCCCTGCCGCGCGTCGCTCCATAAGGGACGACTACGAGAGTGGCGTCGTAGAGTTCGCTCGACACGGTCAGGGGGATCCTGCCTCCGATCTCCACGCGCGTAGCACCGTCGAACTCGAATTCGATCTCCCCGGCGGAGCAATTTTTTTCGACCCGGAACAGCAACGGTTCGACAGAGTCGGACAAAACATAGTCGGTGTTTTCGATCGCGGGGACCGCGACGTATTCCCCTGCGTCGCGGACGATAAGCCGGATCTCATAGGTCTTTCCTTCCCGGACGACTTCTCCTTTGTCGGAACGGAGCAAGAAAGTGAAATTCACGCGTTCTCGCGCGCCGTTGACCGTCTCGTAATAGCCGAGTACGCCCTTATCGGTCGCGTCGTAGACGAGGTTTTCATACCCGCTATAGGTCAGATCGACGATCTCGTACGGAAGAATGGTATAGACGTACTCTTCGGCAAGGACCAGATCGTAGTCGGTCACGTCGCTGCAGAATACGCTGAGAGCATACGAGCCGACGTGCCAGGTCTTGTTGCCGACGGGGAGTGCCGCCCACTCTTCGTCCGTATCCCCCTCTTCGGTCAACTTCTCGAACCCGAAGGAGATGCTCGCCGTACCCATGGAGACGCTGGGCGTACCCACGATGGCGGGCAGAGACCCGGTAAATCTCCCGGAGAGATTGTTGTCCGCGATCGTATAGGTCACCGGGCGACGGGACACCACGCAGGGCACGTCCGAAACAGTCGCCGCCGGGAAGGAATAGTTCGTCGCGGCGGGTCCGGACAAAACGAAGTCGGATATTTGCGCGACGCGGTCCCCAGCCGTAGCGGAGTCCAGCGTGACGGTGGCGCGCACGGTCAGAAGCGAAAAGTCGGCGGGCGCTACGTTGTTGACGTAGGCATTATTCACGGTCGCAACGGAACTCGCCGCTCCGTCGTACACTTTGCCGGCAAAAGCCGTCCAGTAGGACATATCCGACTCGTCCGCGGTCAGGATCGCCTTTTCGATCGTAAGATCGGCGGATAACGTCCCGCAAAAGCGCGTCTGTCCGGCGAGATATATCTTCGCTACCACGCGATAGGAGCCTGCGGCGTTGACCGAAGCCGATCTCGCCATCGACGGGATGGTATAGAAATAGATCCCGCTAAGCCCCGCTTCCCTATTGAATTTGTCGGCGGTAGCGGCTTCGTAATCCACTCGGATGTCCTTATCGGTGGCGTCATAAGTGAGGTCCGTCCCCACGTTGAGTGCACCGTAGTCGGAGAAGTCCTTGATATGAAGGACGAGATCGAACGCTCCCGAAGGTTTGGTAAAAACAAAGTCCACGGTGTCGGTCGCCGTCTTCCACTCGCCCTCTATGGCGGAGTAGTCGGCGTCGTCCAAAAAGTACCCGTACTTGACGTCAAAGGAGAAAGTCACGCGCTGTCCATAGTAAAAGTAGCCGCTTCCATAGTCGTCGGCGATGAGATCGGAGTCGCCGTCCCACGTCGCCCGCGTCAGATGGGTGAATCTGGCATAGTACTTGACGCTCTTACCGGACGTTACGTTTTCGTCGGTCGCCGTATAGTACCCCGCGCCCTCTTCGGTATAGAGCGCGCCGTCTTTCACGTTCAGGATGCGTCCGAGCGCGCCGACCTCGGGCAGGAGTACAAAGCGCAAGCCGTCGGCGGTCCGGGACACTTCCACGTCGCCCCCGCGGTCTACGAAAAGGACGCTGCCGTAGTCGTTGTGGACGTAGCTCTCGTTGTTCCCTTCGACGAACTCGTCTTTGTCGCGGACGTACCAGCTGTCGGTGGTGACGAATCTCGGCGTGCGATCGGCATTCTGCGAGGTGATCCCGTAAGCGTTCGGCTTGCTCTCGTCCATCGTCCCGCAGAAGGCGCAGTCCAGTATCTCAGTACCCGCGGCGGTGACGGCGGCTATTCCTCCGATAAAGCCCGTCGCGGACAGCGTGGCATAGCTTACGCAACCGACGATCTTGCCCGAATTATTCCCGACAAAACTCCCCGCGTATTGTCCCGCGGTCGTGATCGAACTATGCGTACCGATGGTCAGGTCTTTCAAGAAGAAGTCCGCGCCGGTATAGGCGAAGAGTCCCACATACCCGTAGTCGGCTTGTTCGTTGATGGCAAAGCCGTCCAAAACGAACCCCGCTCCGTCGAAGGTGCCGTTGAAGACGGCGTTATCGCCCGAACCGGAGGAGACGTAGCGTCCGATGGGGCGGAAGTCCGCCGTCGTCACTTCTATATCGCAGACCATTCTGAAGAAATCTCCCCGGTAGTCGAACCCGTCCGAGACCTTTTCGGCGATGATCTTCAGTTGCGCCTGGGTGGAGACGAGATAGGGATTTCGTTCGCTCCCGCACTGCTCGTCGGACAGTCCGTCCCAGCCGAAATACTGAATGCGCGCGGCTTCTTGGACGAGTTCGGTCAAGCCTTCGTCCACCGTCGCAAAATAGGCGGGCAGCGGCGCAAAGTCCGACTCTCCGTCGGCAAGCGCAACGCTTTCGTAGTCCTCGAAGTTGCTGACTACGTTGTTGACGATATATTCCCCTGTGTGCGATCTGCCGCTGACGCTCTGAGGAGTGTTCCCGAACAGAGAGGCAAAGGGCGCGAAATCACTGTCAAAATATACGCGTATGTTGATCGTAGAGGGATCTTCGGCGTTGTGTTTTCCGATGATGGCGCCGACGCCGTCCCCCGTCCCGTCGAATCTTTCCCCGTCGATATAGACCACGCCGATGAAAGCCGAATTGTCAATCGAACCGCCCGCATTGGTCCCGGCAAAACCGCCCGCGTACGCGCTCTCGCCTCTTTTATGCAAAGTGCCGGAGACGACCGAACGGTTGAGGACAGAGGCGTTTTTACCGACGAGACCGCCGAGGTACCCTTTCCCCTCCAGATATCCTGAGGAGACGCAACTTTCTATCGTCCCCTCGTTGATCGCGGCGATCCCGCCCAAAAAGCCGGAGGCGGAAGAAGAGACCTTCCCGGCAAAGAGGCAATCTTGGATCGTGCCTTTGTTTTGGACGACGAGTCCGCCGAGGTCGGTCCCCCCGGAGACGGTCGCCAAAGAGAAGCACTCCGAGACGTTCCCTCTGTTGAGGACCGCGACGCTTGCGGACAAGACCGTCCCTTGTCCGATAAACAATCTCTTGACCGTGGCGTCGGTGCCGATCTCGGCAAAGAGCGCGCCCGCGCCGCTTGTGACTCTGAGTCCGTCGAGACGATGCAGTCCGCCGTCAAACGTGCCGCCGAAACTGCCCGAAATCGGGCTGAGCGACCGCTCGAACGTCACGTCCGCCGTCTGTAAATAGTGCTTGTCGAGATATGCGGTGTCCAGTCCGCTGAGATAGGAGAAGTTCCTGAAATGAATCTCCCGAGCGAGCAGATAGGGCGTAGCCTCCGACCCGTTGCCGTCGGCAAAATAGGAATAGCTCAGTTTTTGCATGACGACGGTATCTTCCGACACGCCGTTCGCCGGATCCACGAACGGGAAATAGCCGCCCTCCGTCGTGAACGACAGTACCGTCCATGCCGCCCCGGTCAGAAGGTCGCCGCGGGAGAACTCCACCGCCGATTTTCCGATCCCGTCCGTACCGGAATAGAGCTCGTCCGAATTGTAATATACTCTGTCTAACGTCGCGCCGACAGGAGCGATCGTTCGGAAAGAGGCTCTGTCCACTTGCGCCTCGCGCACCTCGCCGAGCCTGCCGGAGAAGTAGGACGTCGAGATCGCGGGAGTGCCGGACCCGACCAGTCCGCCTACCGAAGAGGCGCCGTTGACGCCGCCGAAGACGAAGCAGTCCGTCGCCGAAAAGATCTGACTTTCACCGACCAATCCGCCGACGTGGTTGCGCCCGGACAGGGTCCCTATAACCGCGGAAGAACGCGCTTCCGTCTCCTCGGCGGAGCCGAAGAGTCCGCCGGAGCGGTCCGCCTTATAGGAAGTCAGACTGCCCTTAAACAACAGTCCGCTCGCCTCCACTCGCGTTGCCGAACCGAATATCCCGCCGAAATAGGCGTAAGACGAGCCGGACGCCATCTGCACCACACCGTCGGAGACGAGTTCGGACACCGTGTCGTCCGTCGCCTTGCCGGCGATCCCGCCGACGTACCGAAGTCCCTCGACCGTGCAGGAAGAGCTGCAGTCGGTCACAACGGATGAGAGCGAGCCAAACAGCCCTCCGACGTAGTTCTGCCCCGAGACCGTACCGGTAGCGGATACGTTTTTCACCGTCCCGTCGCACGCCCCGGCAAGGGCGCCCACATAGTCCGTCCCGGACACGGAGCCGGAGACGGTCAGATCGGCGACGGAGCCGCTCCCCGATATGCCGGCGAAGAGTCCGAGATAGGGGCTGCCGGAAGAAAGCTCGACCGTGATCGCATTGCCATAACCGTCGAACGTCCCGGAAAAGAAGCGGGTCGCGGTGCCGATATATTGTCCTTTGACAGCGGTAACGGGAGCGTTCAGACGGAAAAACTTATTTTCGTACGAATATAACTTGCTGTTGGTGGAGAAGAGTTCGAAATCCTCCGCCGAGCCGATGAGATAGGGATCTTCCGCCGTCCCCTCGCCGGAATAGAGCGGATGTAAAAAGTCCTCTTCGCAACCATTCGGCAGAGACGTAGGCAAAGGCAAATACCCAAAGCCCTCTTGATAGCGAAGATAAGTAAGAGTCCCTTCGGAAAAGTTGACTTTTCCCGCCAAAAGCCCGAAGGCGGTGGTCTTGAGATATGTGGTCGGGAGATTTACGGAAGAGAGTCCGACCACGTTCCTGTTGCCGACGGCGTAGACGTTTTTTCCTGCGGACGAGGTCAGATATCCGACGGCAAGACCGATGCGGTCGCCCGTAGCCGTCACCGTCCCGTAAAAATAGGAATCGGACAACGCGGACGCGCATTCTCCGATCAATCCGCCGATGGAAGAAGCGTTGGCGACCTCTGTCCGAACGGTCCCGAACCCGACGCAACCGACGACGGAAGCCGAGCCCCCTCTGCTGACGCCGGCGATCCCACCGAGAAAACTCGCACCGACCGTCTCGCCCAGGCTGACGCAGCCGGAAATGCTGCCGCCGTTTTGCCCGACGATCCCACCGACGTTCGTGCCCGAACCGGTCACGGAGGCGTAATTCACACAGTCCGAGATCGCACCGTTATTGATCCCGGCGACGGATCCGCATGTGCCGTTGTCCGCGACAACGGAGCCCTTGACGATCAAATTTTTGACCAAACCTACGGGGGATATCTCGCCGAACAGTCCCGTCGCCTCCCCGCGATAGCGCATATCTAACGTAACGGAATGCCCTTTGCCGTCAAAAGTGCCGTTGAAGGCATTAACGGAAGATCCGATCGGCAAAAACTCCTCCACCTCGCTCATATCGATATCGGCGGTCAATTCGTAGACTTGACCGGAAAGCTCTTCGGAGTTTTCATAACGGAGAGCGAGATCGAGCAGGTCCTGCGCCGAAGCAAGATACCGAACGTCGTCGGCATAGGCGGCCGTCGCCACCGTCGTCGAAAACGCGAGTACCAACATAATCAGCACTCCCAAACAAACTCCGAAAATCGATCTGATCGCTCTCATAAATATACCTCTACGAATGTATATAGAAGTATTGTATCATACGCGCGCGGAAAATTCAATACTTAACTTAATAAAAGTCAAACGTCTGAAAATAATACGAATCCCGAATAGTGAAATGCCCGTTCATCGTCATCCTGACCAAGCGAGTGCAACAAGCGCGTGGAAGGATCCCGGGGATGGTTCGACTTCGCTCACCATGACGACCACCGTCATCCTGACCAAGCGAGTGCAACGAGCGCGTGGAAGGATCCCGGGAGAAGTGTCTTGCTACGCAAGAGTGCAATTTTGCGTAAGCAATCTGCAAATTTGCCAACGGCAAATCTGATGAGGGAAGACCGAACCCGAAGACCGTATTGGTCTATACGCGTGAATAAAAAAGGACACGGTATCGCAAAGTACGAATGCGAGGGACGACTAAACCCATATTCTGTATCGGCTAAT
>JAFVAC010000022.1 GCA_017476265.1 Clostridia bacterium | reverse complement strand
GATCCGCGTTGAGCTTGAAGTAGACGTTCATATACTTGCCGACCGTGCGGAGCATTTCGACGGAGTTGATGATAAAGGGCGAGTTCAGGGAGGCGCCGGTGCCTTCACTGTAGAAGGCGGTCACTTCCACGTCGAAGTCTTCATACAGTCTGTCGAGGACCAAAGTGCGGACGGTCTTGCCGACCACCGTGGTCGCGCCCTCTCCGCTGATGCTGTTGACAAAGGACGCATAGAGCATCGGCTTGACCGTGTTCATCGATTCGCCTGCGTCGTTCACGTCGTTGTTCGTCCCGGCAAAACCGCTCACCGCGACGTCGTTGACGAAGGTGTTGGTGGCAAGATACCGGTTGTTGAAGAAGTGGTCGTATCTCGCGTCGCCGTACGTCTCGGTCTCAAGGGACCCGACCACTGCGCCCGCTTTGACGTCCGCGCCCACTTTGTAGACGGTCACGAAGGTGTACGCGTAGACATAATTCATGATCGCGTCGGCGCCCATCGTACCGACCACACCGCCGATGGAAGCGGAAGTGATGTTGTTACCCCTGTTTTCGACCACGGCGTCCACGAAGACCTTTCCGCTGTCGGAGCCGATCTTGCCTGCGGTCATCTCGCCGACTAAGCCGCCGATGGACGCGCCGCCGGCAGCGGATACTACCACGATATCGCCCTCGACTCTCATGTCGGAGACTTGTCCGCCGGTCATCCTTGCGGCGAATACGCCGACGTTGCTCGCGCCGTGTACGCCGAGCGTCCCGCCGAGCTCGACGATCATCGTCGTCGCCTCTCCGGCGAACTCTTCAAAGAAGCCGTATTCCGACGCGGCGACGTCTTGCGCCATCGTCAGAGTATATCCGTTGCCGTCGAAGTATCCGACGAACTTGCCCTCGATCCCGATCGCGTCGGGGACCATGACGTCCGCCTTCAACTTGTATGCGGAAGAGAGATAACTCTTCACTTCGCCGAGTACAAACGACGTCGGGGACAGCTTGGTGTAGGAGTCGTAGTAGTCTTCGGACACATACGCAAGGTCATCGGCTATGGTGATGGAGTACGGATTGCTCTTGCTGTTGGCGATCTCCGCACTGCCGGATACCTTCTCCTGGAAGTACTTGACGAGCAGGACCGTCATCGGGTTCTTCAGACGGAAGGACAGCGCGTTTTCTCCGTCCACTGTGGTATTGACCAAATAGCCGCCGAGAGGCAGGTCGCTACCGTCCACGGCTTCGCCCGTCATCGTCGTGTAGGCGACCGAAAGCGGAATGCCCGCCGAAGTGGTCGCGCCGCTCGCCGTCTTGTAGGTGTACGTCGTCAGCGCCTGCACGTTGGCTTCGGTAGAGGTCTGCTTGTAGAGGATCTCGTTGCCGTAAGAGACTTCGAGGAGCTTGATAAAGTACGCGTTCATCGTCAAGGAGCTGTCGCTGAACCGATAGGTGAAGCTACCGCTCTCCTCTCTGTCCGCGGCTTGTTCGTAGACGGTATAGCGACGCTCGAGGTCCATTCCGTTCACGTTGTAGACGGCGCTGTCCTTATAGAGCATGTACCCGTCGTACTCTCTGGACGCCCAGTCTTCGCTCGTCGAGTCGTACACGCCGTACTCGGTATAGCGATGGATGTAGTCGTCCGACACGTTGGCGGCGTAGCTGATACGAATGAGGTCGCCGCGCTTGAACGCCAGGTCGGTCAGAGGCACTTCGTGATAAGCGCCATCCTTATACAGTTCGTACCCATAGGTGGCGAAGTCGGTTTTGGTCGTGACGTCTATCTTCTGCCCGTTGTTGATAAAGGACAGGATCTGTTTGTCTACAATGTAGTAAGTGTTGCTATCTACGTTGATGTTGTAGTCGTAGCTGTTTTCGGCGGCGAGGTGCTGCAGGATCGCGCCTTTGGCGGTCAGGATCTCGGTCACGCGCGCCTTGGTGACCGCCACCGAAGTCTTGCTGATCTGGTTGTTGTTGTCGTAGACGTCTTTACCGAGGTAGGTGATCATACCGTTGTTCTGCACTTTGACCGGGTTGCCGTTTTTGTCCTGCAGAATATTGCCGTCTTTGTCGGTCACGTTGGTTTCCGAATAGGCGCCGTTCTTGATGCGGAAGCGATAAGTGTTCTGCTCGTACGGATTGCCGATGATGGTGAGCATCGTCGAAGTGCCGATGCTGACCCAGTTTTCTCCGTCGTCGATCGTGTACTCGATCTTATACGAGCTCTCCGGCTTGGTCTCCGAGAAGACGTACTCTCCGGAGCCGTCCTTGACCATCGTGCCGACCTTGAAGTTGATCCGTGTGGCGGACGTGTACCAGCTGTTCTCCAACGTGTCGTCCCAGTTGGTGGACTTCGTACCCGTGATGCCGGAGACGTAGACCATCGGGATCACGTTGTCGATCTGGACGGTACCGGTGGACGCGTATTCCTTGCCGGCGCCGCTCCTGAGCGCGACCGACAGATCGGTCGTCTTGGTGACGACGTAGTAGCGGCAGATCTCCGTCTGTCCGACATAGTCGGCATAGCGGAAAGTGTCGTACAGAGTATTGTTGACGTACAGCTTCAGTCCGCTGGTGTTGATCTTGTCGATGTTGACGCGGACGATGACCGAGTTGGTGCTGACCCAGGTCGGGTTCTTGAGGTTGTAGTTGAGCGAGCCCTCGTTGGTGTAGTCCTCCTCCGTCGCCACGTTCAGTTTGCCCTCTCCCTGCGGGGTGCCGTAGACCGAACTCTTTTCGCCCATCAGCGAGAAGCGCGGGGCGACCTGGTCGATCTTGACGCCGTTGACTTTGTACACTTCGCTCCGCATACCGGAGTTGCTCTCGATGTAATACTCATAGTCCTCGTCGTTGACGGAGGTCGAGATCGTGTGCAAGAAGGTCTTACTACCGTAGTTGAGGGCGAAGTTTTCGGTGTCCTCGAATCCGTTGGTGACGCGGATCCAGATCGGGTCGCCCTGGCTGAGGTTGTAGTAGTAGGAGTATCCGCTCACGATCGTGGACTTCGTGGACAGATTGACGTAGATGTAGTTCTGCGTCCATTTTTCGTCCTCGATGTCGGTCTTGTATTCCCCTGCGTTAGAGGTACCCCAGTTCGTGTTGTTGCCGTTCGTCCGGACAATACCTTCGATCTCCGGCTTGACTTTGTCGATGGAGATACGTCCGATGGTGTAGATTTCGCTCTCCAGACCCGCGTTGCTGACGACTTTGATCTGATACTGCGCGTCCAGACTCTCGTTTTTGAGTACGCTGAAGAGCATGTTGCTGTCATTTTCCACTCCGGTCACGCCGTCGTCTTCGCCGGCGACCGGATCGCGGTACCACAAGTAGTTCGTCCCCCACTCCTGCCATGCTACGGCGGAGAAGTTGCCGGAGGTGGACTTCTTGTAGTACAGTTTCGCTCCACTGATGCTGTAGCGGACGTTAAAGAGCGCTTCGACGTTCATATTGGTCCACACAGCGGTGTTGACGTTGCCGACGGTGTACGCCTTCTCGACAAGGTCGGGGTAGATGTCGTCAGGCGCCTTGCGGGTGAAGGTGTGCGCTATCGCGTTGTCCTCGTACATGTCGTAGGTCGGCGTATAGGTGTCTATCTTGGGCAGAACTTCCTGCGTGGAAGAGTTGCCGGCGAGGTCGGTCATCGTCACGGTATACACGACGTAATGATCGAGGACCGAACTGCCCGAAGTGTACAGACTGCCCACCGGGTTCATCTTGAAGGAACCGTTATAACGGTTTACTCCCGTCCCCGTCGTGTAGGTCACGTTGACTTTGTCCACGCCGGATCCGTAAGAATTCGGATCGGAGATGGACAGTTTGAGGACCTCGGGCGTGGAGTGCCATACCGTGGTGAGCGTTCCGTAGTTACCCTTGTTGAGATCGACGACCGGAGGCGTCCTGTCGATGGCTATGCCGATCGGATTGGTGCGTTCCGGCACCCCGAACGGTCTCGCTCCGCCCACCGAGTATTGATCCAGTACGCCGTTGTACGCGCGGACATAATAGTCCTTGTTTTGCTCGGCGCTGATCGTAAAGGTGATCGTCGCATTCTGCTGTCCGACGCCCACGATGGAGATGCCTGTGCCTATACCGCTACTCGTCGTCAACGTCGTCCAGGTCTCGGGCGAACCGCCCTTGTCGGTCACGGCGTATTGCAACTGCGTAAACTTGCTCGCGCCGAGATTGACGCCGAGTTTCACAGTGATGGAATCGGCATTGGTGAAGCTGCCCGAAGTGTAAGTCACACCATCGTTCCTCTTCAATTCGACTGTGATACCGATCGCCTGCTTGTCGATGGAGGGTCTGAGCTCGGTGCTGTCGGGGCTCTTGTTTGTCGCAAGGTCGGTCGCAGTAACCTTGTAATTCTGCATAGCAGTCATCTTCAGACGATAGTAGCCGTCACCTTTGCCGTTGCCCTTTTCGTAGGTCACGCCGTCGCGTTTCAGAGAGACTTTCTCCAAATCGATCGTCCCGGACGCACTGCTGTAGGTCACCTTTTCGACGCCGCTCGCCGCGTCGGTGACGTAGAAGTATGCATAGACGTCGTCGTTGGTGAAGTTTGCCATAGTCAAACGGCTGAGCTCGGTGTAGTCGATAACATCGGAGTCATTGTCGGCGTCGCTCGCCAGGCTGAAGAAGGTCTTCGACTCGTCGATGACGGGAGGCGCGGAGTCATAGAAGACGTCTCCGCCATCCATATAATAGTAAATACCGGCGCCGTTGACGATGAGTATGTCGAAGCGGTTCTTGATCGACGGGTCGGTATTGCTATTACCGATCGTGTACGGCCACACCTTGCCGCCACTGCCCGTCGCGCCCGAGCCGACCGCCTCTTTCCCGCCGATGAAGGTCCACTCGGAGAGATCGACGCCCGAGTTGGCGAGGAATCCGTATACGCCGGACCCGGGGACGCTGTTCTTTGTGAGGATCGCGCTGTCTGCCGGGAGCGACTCGCCGAAAGTCCGTCTCCTGACGTAGATGTTGGAGTCGGAAATGCCGGAGACGTATACAAAACTCGTCTTGACGGGTTCGCGGATCGGGTCCACGTTCGCCCCGTTGAAGCGCTTGTCGTCGCCGAGATAGTTGATGTTGTTCGCACTGTATGTCGCCGAATCGATCCGCACGGTGGGAATGACGCTGTCCACGATGGGCAGGATCTTGCGCCCGTCCTTATCCTTGGAGATGGTCGTCTTCAGATCGACGTTGTAGGCGTTATTCTGATTGTCGATGATGGACAGGCTGATACCGTACGCCTCGGTCGCTGTGATGTACCCGTAGGACGCACCCGCCGAGCGGTAGAGGTAGTTGTAGGGGTTGTTGGTGTTGTTATAGACGACTTTCTTCTTGTTGGCGGCGTCTTGGTCGCGGGTATAGAAGTACTCGTCGACGCCGTTGATCTCGGAGGAGACGTACTTGATGCCGCTCCCCAGTCCTACGCCGGTATAGTCCGACGCCAGAATATACATATAGACCTTTTGGTGTACCCATACGTTATTGTCCGTCAGATGATAGTCCTTCCTGGTCAAGGTATATTCGCCGTTGACGAATTTCGCCTCGTAGTACAGGAGAATGCTGGAGTGCGCTACGCCCTTGTTGTCGAGGAAGTTGCTGGTGATGTCAGGATTGGTGGTGAAGAAGACCGCCTTGATGGTCGGTATGTCGGTGTCCTGACGGACGCAGACGTCTTCGCCGCCGAAGTACATAAAGGGCAGTTCTTTGGCTCCGCCGCAGGAGTAGACCTTAAAGAACATCTTGACCGAACGGCTCTCCGCCGTCAGTTTGATGGTCGCCGTCCTGGAAGTGCCGGAATCGGTGGTCGCGGAGACCCACTTGTTTCCGGTAGGAGCGGTCGCGGTCAGTCCGGATACGGAAGTTACTTACCCGGTCTCGTCGTCCACGACGTCGGAGATGTTGACCGTGCCGTACTGGACGCGGGTCTCCGAGAGTCCCATCTGCGTCTTGGTGACGGTGATCTCCACCGCCTCACGCGTCCACTTGGAGTTGGAGTCGCCGAGGGCGGTATAGTCGTATGCGCCGGACGCCGTCTTGATCGAAGTCACCGCCGCGGTCGGCTTGAAGGGATCGACTTTGTACGCGAGGTCGGCGCTGTTGACCTTGTTGGTGACTTTCGCCTCGTTCCCGATGAAGTCGTGCACGGTGATGTTGTAGACAAAGGGACTGTTACTGCCCCAGTTGAGGTCGAGCGACCCGTCCGCTTTGACGATGGACGTCCCGCTCTTGGTCGCCGCGCGCAATATAGAACCGGTCGCGTCCTTTGCGATATAGTTGAAGAGCGGTACCGTCAGGACGTACATATCCCCCAACTTGGCGGGATAGGTCAGACCGCCCTTGTTGCCGCCGGTGTAGGTGTACAGATCCTGCGTCGCCGTATATCCGTTGTACTTGAAAGTGACTGTCGTCTTGGCTCCGGTCGCTTGAGTCAAGGTGCTGTCCTGCTTGTCATTGTAGGACTGACCGACGCCCGCCACGCCGGAATAGGTGTCGCTCATAAGAATGTAAGCGTTCAGGACGCTCCCGTACCAGTCGGTACGGCCATACATCTCACTCTCGGAAATGAACCCGGTGATGTGGCTCTTGACGTCCGCCTCGCTTTTATAATTGCCGGAGGTGATGGACGTGCCGAACCCGAGCAGTTTGGCTACGGGCGCGGTCGTGTCCAGTCTGGTCGTCATCTTGCCGCTGGTAGCCGACACGTTGGCGCCGTTGGTGAAAGTGTAGACGTAATCCGTCGGACCTTGCGCGCTGACCGTTATTTTATAGACGACGGTGTTGTTCGACTTGCAGAAAGTCGAGTTCGTCTTGCCGTCCGGGTACTTTTCCTGTCCGGTCGGAGCGGTCACGTTGGTGTTGACGGTGGTCTTGCTGCCGTTGTTGACCTGCTGGTACAACGTCCCGCCGGAGGGCCCGAAGACGACTTTGACGTAGAAGGTCGTATTCGTCGCCTTGCGCCACTGGTCGATGAAGGTCTTGTCCTTGGCGGCGTATTGCACGGTGCACGCCTCGTCCTTGAAGACGGTCGTCGTGACAGGTCGCGCGTCCTTATATATAATAGGCGTCTTGTTGCTTGCGTTGTTGTCGTTGACGAAATAGTTCGAATACGACACACCGTTTATTGTCTTGGCGGCAGTGGCACTGGGACTGTCCGAAGTGTTGCCGGCGACGTCGTAGACTAAGATCTTGTAACTCTGTATCTCGTCGTAATTGGCGGTCAAAGTAAACTGCGCCGACGTTTTACCGCCCGTCAGACTGACGGTCTGGGTCGTAAAGGACCCGCTCCCCGCGTTCTTTGCCAAAGTCACCTTGGACAGACCGCTGCCGTTGTTGATGTTGGTGGTCTTAGGCGAATCGGATACGTTGACGGTGAGGGTGATGCTCGCCGCGCTGGTCCACTTCGTGAGTGCTTCGCTGGTGGCGGAAATGGACGTGATGTAGGGCGCCGTCGTGTCGATGTAGGTGGTTATCGTACTGCCGTTCGACCCGTTGAGCGAGCCGGAGGACGCACTCTTGCCCGCCTTGTCGGTCGCTTTGAAGGTATACGACCCCTTAAAGGGCATATGGACGGTGTATTTATAGGTATATACCCCGCCGGAGTACTGCGGGTAGCCGGAGACGTTGGTGACGGTCAGACACGCCTTGGTCGAAGCGTTGGTGACGCTGCTCTGTCCCTTAAACCAGAATCCGTGATTCTCTTTGTTACTGTCGGTCTGCGCTTTCAGCCCGCGGAGATTCTTGTAGGTATCGCCGAGTTTGTTTGCTATGGTCGTCTCTGTGGCTGCGGCGGTGTTGGACAACCCGGCGCGGTCGGTGATCGTAAAGGTCACAAGCACGGCGTCCTTGGCATAAGAGGTCGATGTAGTGTTGGCGAAAGACGCGCTGATGACGGGCGCGTGCTGGTCGATCCCGCAATAGGTCCCGGACGCCGTCGAGGTCAAGCTCACGTTGTCGGTGGCGGTGATGGTGTAGCTACCGTTGGTGACGTTCTGACAGCGGTAGATACCGTTCCCTAAGTGCGTCATCGTGTACGTG
The DNA here is from genome assembly GCA_017476265.1 of Clostridia bacterium. Taxonomy (GTDB): domain Bacteria; phylum Bacillota; class Clostridia; order Christensenellales; family DTU072; genus CAG-1782. Next base: position 9,023 of record JAFVAC010000022.1, on the reverse strand, counting down.
GTCCCCGTCTGATTGTTCTTGGCGACGACGGACTTGATGCCCGACTGCCCGTCGGCGGCGTAGCAACGGATATCGACGGCACCCGTCGTATAGGTCCCGAGTGCGGTCGTCGTGCCCGTCGCATAAAAACCGACCGAATTGACAGTGGGAGCGGTACGGTCGATCTTCATCTCCGCCAAAGAGAAAGTCTTGGAGCCGTAGTTGTTGGAGCGGTCTCTGACCTGCCAATAAATGGGGGTCGTGACGCTGCTTGACGTCGTAAAGTTAGTCCCGCTCTGACCATATCCCATATTGGAGCCGGAGGAATTGTTCACCTTGCAGGTCTTCGTCGAAAGGTTGGTGGAAGCGTTCGCATTGTCTGTGATGACAAAGGTGACCGTCTTGGATTGCGCCCAAGTCGTCAAGGACGTGGAAGCGACGGAAATAGTCGGAGCCGTGGTGTCTTTGGATTTGAAACAGACCGCTATATCGGTCCAGACGGTGACGCCCTTTTTCAGCCCCTTGACCGAAGCCTCCGCCCAGCAGGCCACCGAACTCAACCCGGTGGGGCAGTCCGTCCAGTAGTTGTTGTTGAGTCGCCAACCGCGCTGACCGTTGTAGTAGCAATATCTACCGTCTTCCCAGTCCCCTCTGTCTTTGCTCCAGTTGCCGTTGACGTAGTACTGCAGCAAATTTTTATTGCGCAATTCGGTAAAGGTGGTCCCACCGACGTTGACGGTGGAAGTGTTACTGGTGTATTTCCTTCTGATGAGGGACCAGTCGGACTTACTGCTGTTGGAAGCGCGGCTGGACCACTCTGTTTGCCTGCTTCCATTGTTGAAAGCGTCCACGCCGAAAGTGTAAGAAACGGTACTCGCGGCGGACACATAGACCGACCCGTCCGAAGAGGACTCGATACACACCTCGCCGTATTTTTCCAGCCAGTAGTCTACGTCGATATAGGCAGAGGACTCGGAGCCGTCAACCTCTCCATCCGACGCAAGGTACTCGTCTTCTTCCAGCCACCACTGCGGCAAAAGCTCCGTATCCCCACTGTAAATACCCGCCGCGAAGAAAGTCGCCGCGAGCAGTACGAAGAGGAAGATCGTCAAGAGTTTTCCGAAAGAAAAACGCCTCTTCTTCGCCTCGAGGGAAATGGCAGTCAAGTTTTCCGTCTGAACAAACGCGCCGTTTTTATTCATATTGCAGCTCCTTAGAAGAAAAAGGGTAGACTTATAGCTTTTTTCTCAAGTCTATTATAATATTATTACAAAACCTTGTCAATAGTGATTTTGAAAAATTTGCCAAAAGCGGCGAATGCGTGCGATAATCGTCATTCTGACCAAGCGGAGCGAGTGGAAGGATCTCCATGATCTCACCGTCAGGATGACGGCATTCGCCGTACGTAAGGATTAAATATTTTTTGCCCAAGGTTTGTTACAAAAAAAGGGGGAAAAATATGAGGAATGGGAGAGAGTTTGAGAGAGGGTTTGGAGCGATAGCCCTCTCTCAATTTTTCTCCGTCCAATACGGTATTGGACGGCAAAATCCGCTAATCGGATTTTTAGGGCATAGCCCTAAAACGTGTCAGGGTGCAGGGGCAGGCTTTGTAACTTGTGCCCCTGCCGAACTTTTGCGTTTTCTTTCTTGTGCACAAGAAAGGAACATAACCGGGGATTCTTCCACGCGCTCGTTGCACTCGCTTGGTCAGAATGACCGCGCACCACCACCGTCATCCTGACCGAGCGTAGCGAGTGGAAGGATCCCACGATTTAATGCGTAATACGCAATTAGACGTATCGGCGTAAGCCGTCGTCCTTTATTATTTCATTTTTCCCCATTTTATCGTTTGCGCCCTCGCGCGTATGATGGTATACTGTATTTATGAGACCCATTCAAGAAATCGTGCAAGAACTTCATTCGGTCAATCCCTCTTGTCGGATCGTCGCCGCGACCAAAACGAGGACGATCGATGAGATCCGTCAAGTGATGGATTCGGGGCTGATCCTTGCCGCCGGAGAAAACCGCGTGCAGGAGTTTAACGAGAAGTTCACGCCCGATTTTCGATGGGACTTTATCGGCAGACTCCAGACCAACAAGGTCAAGTACCTTGTCGGAAGGGCTACGCTCATTCACAGTCTGGATCGGTCCGATCTCGCTTTCGCCATCGAAAAGGAATCGGCAAAAAAGGACGTCACAACCGACGTTCTTGTAGAGATCAATGCCGGTCGGGAAGAGGCGAAAGGAGGGCTCTTTTTGGAGAATCTCGACGTCTTTTTGGACGAAGTCGCCGCGCTTGAACATCTTCGTGTGCGGGGGCTGATGGCTGTCGCACCTTTGGACGCTACGCAAGATCAATTAAAGTACCTCTTTGATGAAGTCTACGAAAAATATGCGAAACTGGCGCAAGGGGACTTTAACGTCCTCTCGATGGGCATGAGCAACGATTATCTCGTCGCCGCTGCCGCCGGCGCCAACGTCGTCAGATTGGGTAGGGCGTTGTTCGGCGAAAGGCGACCGATCGTTTGAGAAAAAAGAGTTTAGGCACCGAAGTGGAAGTCGTCCTCCCGAAGAGTTTTGACGACGTGACCGATCTTATCGCACGCCTGAAGGCGAGAGAGGGGCTCATCGTGGACTTCGAGGGGATCCCGCCGCATTTAGCGCAGCGCATGCTGGACTTTTTGAGCGGCGCGGTCTTTGCTCTCGGCGGCGCCATCAACAAAATAAAGAAGAAAACGTACATTCTCGTGCCGCACGGCGTTCGTATCAACACCGTCAAAGCGCGATGAATCCGGAGGAATATGGGAAGAATCGTCATGCCCGACAGGGAAGAGAACAAGCGCACCAAAGAGGAATGGAAGGCGGATTTTTCCGCCGCCGTCAAGGATAAAAAACGCTGGGCAACGGGGTTTATCGAACTCGCGATCGCCTGCGTTCTGATCGCCATTGACCTTTTGTTAAAAGAGTTTTTGTACAAAAAATGTGTTGAAGACGGACCCATAGTGGTCATCGACGGAGTCTTCAGTTTCCGCGCGGTGCAAAACAAGGGCGCGAGCTTCGGGATCTTCGGCGACTCTACCGCCGCACTGACCGCAGTCTCCTTCGTCTGCGCGATCGCTTTGGTGTTTTTCCTCTTCTATTCCGCGCCTCGGCGCAATCTCTGGCTTCGATCTTCTCTCATTCTGATCCTCGGCGGCGCCGTCGGCAATCTGGTCGATCGGTTGGCATTGCAATACGTCCGCGACTACGTTTCTTTCGACCTCATCAATTTTCCGGTCTGGAACTTCGCCGATACCTGTCTGACCGTCGGGACGGTGGTCCTCATCATCTACATTTTGTTCTTCTACAGTAAGGAGCAGGAGGCACTGGACAAGGCTCGCGCGGAGAGGCTCAAAGCGCGACGGGAAGAGAAAAAGGCGGAAGAGTCATCGCTTCCGGAATCGGATACGACCGTTCCGACCGAAGTCGGAATTGCACCAAGCACGACGGAAGGGGCGGAAGATAAGGCGATACCGACCGACAAGGACGAGGAATTATAATGGAAGAGTCCTTTTTTGCCGAAGGGGGCGTTCGGCTGGACGTGTTTCTTTCCGAAAGGACGGGGCTCACGCGGTCGGGCGTAAAAAAGCTCGTCGAGGACGGACAGGTCACGATGGAAGGTCGCCCGGTTAAAAAGGCGGGAGAGATCGCCAAGGGCGAAGTCGTCGTCGAGATCCGCGAGCCCGTACCCATCAGCGCCGAAGGGGAGGATATCCCCATCGGGATCGTCTATGAAGACAAGGATATCGTCGTCGTCAACAAGCCCCAAGGCTTGGTCACGCATCCCTGCGCCGGGACGCCCAAAGGGACTTTGGTCAACGCGCTCGTCTATCGCGTCAAAGATCTGTCCGCCATCAACGGCGTCACTCGACCCGGGATCGTCCATCGACTGGACAAGGACACTTCGGGGCTTTTGGTCGTCGCAAAGAACAACGAGGCGCACCTTTCACTAGCGAAGCAGATCGAAGAAAAAACAGCCGGACGTCACTATCTGGCGCTCCTTGTCGGCAACATCAAAGAGGACGAGGGGACTATAGACCGTCCCATAGGCAGAAGCACTCGGGACAGAAAACTGATGGCGATCGACGAAAGGGGGCGTCGCGCCGTCACCCACTATTACGTCAGAGAGCGTTTCGGCGACTTTACTTTGGTCGAATTCGTCCTGGAGACGGGTCGGACGCATCAGATACGAGTCCACGCCAAGTCGATCAATCATCCCGTCGTCGGCGACGTCGCTTACGGCAAAAAGGACGACTTCGGCTTGAAAGGTCAACTTCTTCACGCTTACAAGTTGTGCCTGACGCACCCGACCACAGGAAAGAGAATGGAGTTTGTTGCGCCTCTGCCCGACTATTTTTCCGCCGTTTTGGATAAATTGCGCAAAAAAACCAACCGATAACTTTTCCGCCCGCCCACCCGCCCAAGCGGTCATTTTTGCGTGGCAAAAATCATATCATAGGATATGCATTTATACGATCAATTCATATTGCGCACCGACCAACCGTTCGATACGACGGTGGGGAGCAAGGTATTGCTTGTCGATCGACGCGCCGTCTACATCGAGGGGCACAAGGGGCTGTTGACTCTCGGAGAGGAGGAGATATCCTTCCGTTATGGCAAAAGACGGTTGGTCATCAAAGGGAAAAAGCTGTACCTGAAAGAACTCGCCCCCGACGAGGGGTACGTCTTCGGAGAGATAGAGGCGTTGGAGGTGGTCGATGCGTGACGCGCTGACCTTTGCCACAGAGTACCCGCCCGAAGCGTTTTTACGGCTCGTGACCGAGCAGGGCGTGACCGTGTATCACCTGAAAAAGAACGGAAATACGCTGTCCTTTTCCATAAAAAACGGGGATAAAAAGCGTCTTTTCGTCCTATCCGAACGATACGGGATCCCCCTGACGGAAATAAGCGACGGCACGAGAAAGACCTTTTTTAAGTCCAATCTCTTCCGGCTCGGTCTGTGGCTCGGACTGGCGGTCTTTATCGCAGCGAGTGTGATCTATTCGCTCTTTGTCACTCGCTACGAGATATCGGGAGCGGAGCGGACGGAGGGAGAAATACGACAGAAAATGGAGTCCTACGCCCTCCCGCTCAGAAAAGAGGCTTTGGATATCAAAAGACTGCGGAGAGAGATAAACGAACTGGACGGCGTGGCGAGTGCGTCGGTCTATCTTGCGGGAAATACAGTCGTGATCCATGTGGCGGAAGAACTGGAAGAGGTCGAACTGTTCGATCGGTCGGATTACGCCGACGTAGTGAGCAACTACGACGCGACGGTGACCCGCGTCATACCTTTCGACGGGGCGGTCAAAGTCTCCGTCGGACAGGAAGTGAAATCCGGCGACGTCCTTTTATCGAGCCAAGTGCCTTTGGACGAAACGGGGGAATTGTACTACCAAACAAGACCGTTTGGGGAGATATACGGGATCGTTCGGTTCAAAAAGGAGGTCTTCGTGCCCGACGAGAGGATCGAGAGGGTCCGGACCGGAGCGGCCCAAGAATATTCGACCTTTTTTGTCCCGATCGAAAGGGATAGTCCGTTTCCGCTGTACGAAACGGAAAGATCGGAATACTACTTCTATAACTTACTTCCGATCAAGGTCTGTCGGACGATCTATTACGAACTGCAAGAAGTCTCCGTGCAAGTCGACGCGGAAATGTACCGGGAGCAAATAGTGGCGACGGAAAGGGAGAAGTTTTTGACTGAACTCCCCGAACACGGAGAAAAATCCGACTTCTCGTACGATATAAAAAGACTGGACAAAGCCACCGTTTTTAGTCTATACTATGATATAGAAATAAAAATAAACCCATAAGGTGTGGCATGAAAGACGAAAAAACGCTCGTCGAAAGGCGAGGACAGGAAAAACGGAAAAAGGTCCGCGTCCCCAAATTGTATCCTATGGAGAGGGAGGGCGCCGCCGACGGGTCGCTGAAAAAAAGACTCTTTTTGAGCCTTTTTATCTGTCTCCTCGTCTCTATCTCTTTACCTTTCTTGTTGGTCCTGGTGCAGTGCGGCATTCAGGGCGCGACCATTTCCGAGCAGTTTGTCGAGTATTATCGCTTCTTTGTCCTCGGCGGGCTCATCTTCGCTATGCTCGTCGTACTCGAGATCTACGTCTATATCCGCAGTCCGAAGCTGTTCAAGAATAAGCAACTCGGCGTCATTCTGACCTCGGTCGTATTGACCTATCTGTTTTCGGTCGTCTTCGGCTCGCTTATCTCTCCCTATATCGTCCCTTTAGTCCTGTCCGGACTCCTGATCGGGATGTTGCTTGAGAGGAGATTGGCGCTGTTTTCCAATATTTTGATCGACATCGCCTTTTTCTTGTATTACGTCACCGTATTGCCCGATCTCCGGCTCGTGTATATCGTCTCCGCCGTGCTTGTGCAGGGGATCTCGTCCAGTCTTATGATCATCACGATGAAGCGCTACTATACCCGCGGCACATTCATCTTTTCGGCGCTCGTCATCGGAGTCGCCGTCGCCGCGCCGCTTAGCGTCTTGTCCGGTCTTTTGTCCGGCGACTTCTACTGGGCTGACGTCTTGGTCAACGCTCTTTGGAGCTTCTTAAGTACCATCCTCGGCGTCGCGCTCTTTATGGTCCTCTTGCCGATCATAGAGCGGATCTTCCGCCTGTACAGCAACTTCCGATTGGAAGAATTAGTCTCCACCGACGCCAAACTCCTGAAGCGTCTCTATACCGAAGCGGTCGGTACCTACGATCACTCCGCCGCCGTCGCCAATCTCGCCGAGGCGTGCGCCATTCGGATCGGGGAGGAGCACGTCCTGGTCAAAGCCGCCGCCTACTATCACGACGTCGGCAAGTTGAAAGACCCCATCTGTTTTTCCGAAAATCAACACGGCTATAACCCGCACGACGACTATATCCCCGAAGTCAGCGTCAAGTTGATCACCGAGCACGCCACCTACGGCGCGCAGCTCATCCACGAGTATCATTTGCCCGACATCCTCGCTGACGTATGCTTGGAACACCACGGGACTACTTCCGTCCAGTACTTCTACAACAAGGTCCGCAACATCACCGACGACGTGTTGGAGAAGGAGGAGTGCTGCTATCCCGGTCCGAAGCCACAGACGCGTATCTCCGCCATCGTTATGATCGCCGATACCGTAGAGTCCGCGACGCGTTCGATGAAGGACGAGGATATGGACGAAAACCAGTTGAGAGAATTTATTCACAAATTGATCAACGGCAAGGTCCGGGCGGGGCAGTTCTCGGAGTGCCCGATCACCCTGAAGGACCTACAGGATATCGAGGACACTTTGGTCAAACGGATCCCCAGTATCAACCACAAGCGCATCAAATACGACAATCTCCGTCGTCAATAGTTTTTGCGAAAAATCAAACGAAAAGGAAGAAAGTATGCTGAAAGTTTATGGCGACTATGAACAGTTGTTACAAAAGGTCTACGCGTCCGCCGCAAAGAAAATGGGCTTTTTAGCCGAGGACGCGGAGATAGAAGTCTCTTTTGCTACGCCCGAAGAGATACGTGCGCTCAATGAAGAAACGCGCGGGATCGACAAGGTGACCGACGTACTGAGTTTTCAAAATATAGAGGACGTCCGATTGCCGCTTATTCCGGACGACTATCCGTATGATCTCGATCCCGACGACGGGTCGGTCATGCTGGGGGAGATCGTGATCTGTCTCGATCGCGCCAAGGAGCAAGCCGAAGAGTACGGGCACTCCTTAGAGCGCGAGGTCGGATTTTTGTTCTGCCACGGGACCCTGCACCTTTTGGGGTACGATCACGAGGAGGAAGAGGGCGAAAAAGAGATGAACGATCTCACCGAAAAGATCCTTGAAGCGATCGGGCTTACCCGTGATTTCGACCCGACCAAGGACGAACTTTCCGACGTGGAGACAGGGGACCCGGAGCCCTTCCGATCGGGATTCGTCGCCGTACTCGGCAAGCCCAACGCGGGCAAAAGCACTCTCATCAACACCATCGTCGGCGAAAAGGTCGCCATCGTCAGCTGGAAGCCGCAGACGACGCGGAACAAGATCCTCGGCGTCTACAATGAGAAGAACTGTCAGATCATCTTCATCGACACGCCCGGTCTGCACAAACCGAAAAACAGCCTCGGAGAGTATATGATGAAGACGGCGTCCGCCGCCCTTGAAGGCGTAGACTGCGTACTCTACGTCGTGGACTGCGAAAAGGGCTACGATGAAAAGGACAAGATGAACATCGTCTCGTACACCAACGCGGGACACAAAGTCGTCGTCGCCGTCAACAAGGTCGATCACGTTACCAAAGAGGCGGTCTTTGCCATTCTGACCGAACTCAACAAACTGCAAAGTATCACTGCCGTCGTGCCGATCTCCGCTTTGCGGAACCGCAATATAGAGCCGTTGAAAGAGGAGATCAAAAAACTCTTGACCGACTCCGTCAAGTACTATGACGACGACCAGTACACCGATCGCAATATGCGCTTTATGGCGTCCGAGATCATTCGGGAAAAGGCTCTGCGACTTTTGGACAAGGAAGTGCCCTATGGTATCGGCGTGGACGTGCGCGATTACTTCGTCCGGGACGACGGCGTCATCGAGATCAACGCCGACATCATCTGCGAAAAACCCGCCCACAAACCCATTATTTTGGGAAAAGGCGGTCAAATGATCAAAAAAATCGCCACTTATGCCCGTCAGGACCTCGAAGATATGACCGGGAGCAAGGTCTTCCTTACCGTCTTCGTGCGCGTCAAAAACGATTGGCGAGACTCCGATCTTGTGATGCGCGACCTTGGCTACGACCCGAAAAACCCCGATTAAAGTCGGAAGACTTTAATCGGGCGATATACCTGTCGGCGCGCAATTTTGCGTAAGCAATCTGCAAATTTGCCAACGGCAAATCTGATGAGGGAAGACCGAACCCGAAGACCGTATTGGTCTATACGCGTGAATAAAAATGGACACGGTATCGCAAAGTACGAATGCGAGGGACGAATAAACCAAAGTGTAGTATCGGCATATACG
>JAFVAC010000021.1 GCA_017476265.1 Clostridia bacterium | reverse complement strand
CTCCATCGACCATACGTCGAAGGAGCCGAGATAATTTATTATCCATAATGCAGTTTTACCAAAACCGCAATTCATGATATCTTCCGATATCAATTCATGGCGACAGCCAATTCATGCGAGGAACTCGCAATTCATGCACTTTTTAGTGCTACGTCTAATGAATTGTCGCAAGGCGACGTGAATTGACGCTTTATGCGTCATGAATTGGGGCGTGTGCGCCCCGTGAATTCTCGCATTTTAACAAATGCTCCATTATGGAAGCGGCTCCATCGACCATACGTCGAAGGAGCCGAGATAATTTATTATCCATAATGCAGTTTTACCAAAACCGCAATTCATGATATCTTCCGATATCAATTCATGGCGACAGCCAATTCATGCGAGGGACTCGCAACTCATAATTCACACAGCCCCTATTTCTTTTAGCCATACGGATTTGTCAAAGCGACCGTTCGCCGGGCTGGTGGAGGGCATTTTGACGGTGAAAGAAGACAGTTCGGGATAGGCGTTCATCAAAAGAGTATAGGCGGTGGCGCCGTTCGCTAAGATCTTCTTAAAAGGGTGTTCGGATAAGAGCGCGGGGAGGTCGGCGAGGACGGGATCCTTTATGTCCTTGTCCATCGAGCCTACGATGTTGCACTCCGTCACGACGTCCCACAGAGACACTTTGGACAAGACGAGGAGAGCCTGTTTTTCCGCCAAAGTATCGGGACAGGGGCAGGAGAAGGCTTCGGCGAGGACCCGCCAGAAGCGGTTTTGCCGATTGCCGTAGTAAAAACTCGTCTCGCGGGATTTGACGGAGGGAAAACTTCCCACGACAAGGATATCCCCTTCGGTCAAGAAGGGAGGGAAGCCCTTAACGCGCACGATAGGACTCGAACAGGGCGCGGAAGGCGGGCATGGACCGCTCGATCATCTCGTGGGACACGCAGTAGGCGAGGCGGACGTACCCCGGCGCGCAGAAGTCGTCCCCGGGCACCAACAGCAGTCCGTACTCCTTGGCGCGGTCGGAAAAAGCTCCCGCGTCGGGCTCCAAGGACTTGACGAAGAGATAGAATGCTCCGTCCGGCTTGACGCAGGTATAGCCGATCTCTTCCAGTCCGCCCTGCAGAAGGTCGCGGTTTTTTTTGTATGCGGCGACGTCGGTCTCGGCGCGCACGACCTTTTCGATCACAGCCTGCATCAGACTTGGCGCGCAGACGTATCCGAGGGCGCGACCGGCGCCGCATACCGCGGCGTAAAGAAGACGCGCGTCTTTGCACTTGGGATTGACCATGACGTATCCTATGCGTTCGCCCGGCAAGGAGAGAGACTTGCTGAAAGAGTAGCAGACGACCACGTCGTCGTAGTAGTTGGGGAGATAGGGGACGGAGACGCCGTCGTAGACGATCTCCCGGTAGGGCTCGTCGCAGATGATGAAGATGGGGCGACCGAATTCGGCGCTCTTTTTTTGCAGAAGGGCGCACACCGCCTTGACGCTCTCTTCGGTATAGACTACGCCGGAAGGATTGTTGGGGGAGTTCAGGATGACGGCTTTCGTATGCGGGGTGATGATGCGGGACAGGTCCTTCGGGTCGGGTTGAAGCGTGCCGTCTATCGGACGGGACACGACGAGTTTGTATCCCGCCGCTTCCGAAAAGACCCTGTACTCGGGAAAGAAGGGCGCGATCGCCACGATCTCGTCTCCCTCCTCGTGCAGGGCGTTGAGCGTGATGGTCAGACTTGCCGCCGCGCCGCAGGTCATATAGAAGTCGTCCGCGGTCACGCGACAGCCGAATCGTTCGTTGGTGTACTCGGCGATGGCTTTGCGGGTGGACAAGTCCCCTTGCGCCGAGGTATAGCCGTGTACGGCGACGGAGGGACGGGAGTCCAGGATCTGTTTGATCGTCTTGTTGACGCAGGCGGGCGCGGGTACGCTCGGATTGCCCAAAGAGTAGTCGTACACCTTGTCGGCGCCGACTTCCGCCGCACGCTTTTTCCCGTACTCGAAGAGTTCGCGTATGACCGACCTCTTGCTGCCCAAACCTATCATCTTTTCATTGTACATAGCCTACCGTCCTCGGGGTTTCGATACTTTTATTCTATCACCGACGGTCGGCGTTATCAAACGTTTTTGTTAAATCCGTGCGCATTCCTCAAATATCCTCGGCTATCGCTTCAAATACTGCTCAAAAAAAATTTTGTAAATTGCGGGACAAAATCCGCTCCTCGTGCCTTTATGTATATAGAGAGGGACAAAAAGACTCTCACTCGAAGGAGGTGTGACCAAAGTGGTATTATTTTGTAATTGGATTTTGCCCAATAGTATGTTCTCGTTCGATTCTATGGAATAACGTATCTTGAAAGATAGCATTTATTTTGATAAAATTATAAACGGGAAGACCGTGATGCAACGACGGAATAAAAGAGGAGGAACGAATTGGACGAAAGAGAATTCAATAAACTTCTTGCCCAAATAAAGACGAGCGAGCGCGCCTTAAAAAAAATGTACGACTTTTATTTTTACAAGATAGTCTACCATGTGGGGAAAAAGTATGGCAAGACGTTCGCCGAAGATGTAGCGCAAGAATTTTTTCTTAAACTTCTACGCTCGGAGAACGTTGTTTGTCATGTGCAAAAACCGACCACTTGGGTATATTTACAATGTGACAGTATTGCGAAAAGAAAGGTCGCAAGCGAAAACAAATACGCATATATGGAAATCGGTCTTATCGAAAGTGTCGGAAATATCATTCCGACAGAGGAATACAGTGATCTGTACGCCGCAATGGAGAGCTTGACGGACATCGAAAAGAAAATTGTTGAGTTATACTATTGGGAGGGGTATTCCTTAAAAGAATTGGCACCGATGGTCGGTATCGACTACGCCGCCGTGCGGCAAAGACATAAACGATTGATAAGCAAATTAAAAAAGCTGTTGCCGATAGGATAGAAAGGAGGGAAAAGGAGAAATGAGAAGAGATAAAAGACTTCAGAAATATTTTAATAACGCTATTAAAAAAGCCGTCGGCGAGCACGATTTTTCCCGATTGTCTCAGGAACAGAAAAAAGACATGCCTCAGAAAAAAAGTCGCTTTTCAGTACGATGGAAAATCGTAATAGGATTGGCTAGCGCGGCGATTGTCGCGGCGATCGTTATTTGCGTAAGTTTGCTTTATGTCAACGCGAACAGGATGGAAGAACCTATTTCGTTGGAGGATGCATCCGAAGAGTAAGCAGAATATACTCAAAATTAAATTATAGAAAAGATAACCAAAAGAAGAGCAGAGAGCACCGTTAGAAAAGCGGTGCTTTTTGTTAAAATGATATGTCACAATTCGAGGTCGAGGATGTAACTAATATATAGTAATGAACACAAGGAGGATGTATTTATATGAAAAAAAGGACCGTTCCTATCTTGGAATCCGTTGCCGCTCTTGCAGTGGCACTTATTCTTGTCGCCGGAGGATGTTCGCAAGAGACGGTGAAAGGGTACGAACAAAGCATACCTACCTACGACGAAATGCCGGTCGATTTTTGTGCGTATACCGCGGAGAAGGTCGAATACGACGTAGACGATGTGACGATAGACTTCTGCTTTGGCTTTTCCTCCCCGTTTGATCGAGCAGAGTCCGATTTCCGCGATATACCGCACGCAGAGATCATATTTTACAACGTGGCGGATCCGAATAACAAGATTGTCGTAGGGCAGATTGAGAACTATATCTCTGACGACTACCTTTGTAAGGTGGTGACGGAAGATATCCCGGGCGTGGACGACGGTTGGATCATAAAAGAAATATTGTTCCGTCACTCGGAAAAGATAACGATCCCGCAAGAACTATTTACGGGGGAAGAAGGATATATTGTTTTTTTCATAGTCGGTGAAGACGTAAACAACGTAGACCGCAAGAAGACGGACGCCGGCTATCGAGATTATATCTCCGGCACGGGATCTTGTTTTCCCTGGCTCTCCTATATAAAGCGAGGAGATACAATCATCCTTCGCCAAAACGACGAACAAAAACCGACGATTAAAAAATGGGAGATACAAAATGAAATATAGAAAATTCGGTTTTACAATATTATTTCTTGCATTGTTAATTATAGGTATGTTGGCATAGGTTTTCTAATAGACGTCATCGACGAACACGTTTTTTTTGATGTGACGATGGGTGAGTACGTCTATCTCGGAAGTGCCGCCGCACAATATCTCGGGCACGCTTTTGTCAAGAGCACAACGACCGGATGGACGACGGCGACTTTGACGGACGTCGATATTGTGACGACGACCACGACGGCGTGGAGTCCCGTGACTTACGGACATCTGTGCTATTACGTCAACGGACTGTTGACGATGCCGGGCGGGATAGAAGGACTCTTTAATATTTTCGACGTGGACGTGACGTCTATGCGCTATGATCAAACGTCTTTCCAAGAGGATATTTCGACCTATGGTCTGTATACATATGAAGAGTTCTCCGCACTTGTGCCCGTCACCGAAGAGGTTTTTTCGGCGTTCAACGGCAGATATCTGAAAGTCGCAGTCGGCAAAGGTCTTACGAGCATAGCCGATATATATTCGTTGTGGAGTCGATATGAGGCGTTTTTGGCGTGAGGCAAGGGGCAAACGCTCGGGAACATGACGTCAAAGACAGAAAATTGCAGAAAAAACAAGAAAAAAATCGGATTTTTTTAAAAACGGTCTTGTGTATTTTTATGAAATAGGTTACGATAGAGGTATAAAAGCTAAAAAGGAGGCTTACTTATTATGAACAAGACAGAATTGGTAAAAGCCGTCGCCGCTAAGGCCGGTATCGCGCAGAAAGACGCAGGAGTCGCCCTCGAGGCTTTTATTGACGTCGTGACGGACGCATTGAAAGCGGGCGACAAAGTCGCCATCGCCAAGTTCGGGACCTTTGAAGTGAAGGAAAAACCCGCTCGCGAGGGATTCAATCCGCTCACCAAACAGCCGATCAAGATCGCCGCGTCCAAGGTGCCGGTCCTCAAATTCGGCAAGGGCTACAAAGATATCTTCAACTGATCCGACCTTTTTCAAAAACTCTTTTGAAAACGCGCTCAAAAAAGCGCGTTTTCTTTTTTGCGGCAGTTTTTGTTCGACGACAATCCGCGTTCGTTTGACTTTGGTCCGCGCGAGTGATAATATAAATGTAATTTCAGAAAATATTCAATAAGAGGTGATTTTTATGGTAAAAATAGATGTTTTTTCCGGCTTTTTGGGGGCGGGTAAGACCACCCTCATCAAGAAGTTGATCGCGGAAGCGTTCGCGGGAGAAAAGCTCGTATTGATCGAAAACGAATTCGGCGAGATCGGCGTGGACGCCGGGTTTTTGGAAGACGCAGGGATCCGCATCACCGAGATGAACAGCGGTTGTATCTGCTGCAGTCTTGTGGGGGACTTCGCTAAAGCGCTCAATAAGGTCTATAAGGAGTATGAGCCCGACAGGATCCTGATCGAGCCGTCGGGGGTAGGCAAACTGTCCGACGTCATCAAAGCCGTCCTGAACGCCGAGGTACCGGACGCGGTGGTCAATTCCGCCACGGCGGTGGCGGACGCCAAAAAAGTCGCTATGTATATGAAGAACTTCGGCGAGTTCTACAACGATCAGATCGGCACCGCCGGCTGTATCGTCCTGAGCCGTACCGACGCAATGAGCGAGGAAAAACTCGCCGCCTGTCTGGAACTTTTGCGTTCGGTCAATCCGACCGCGACCATCATCACCACACCGTGGGGAGAGCTGGACGGCAAGACCATCTTGACGACAATGGAAAAGACCGACTCTCTGGAAGCGGAGATGGAAAAATTGAAAGAGGAGCACGAGCACCATCATCATCACCATCATTATGATGAAAACGGCGTCTGCTCCTGCGGACATCACCACGATGACGACGACGAGGACGAAGAGGAACACGAACACCACCATCACGACGAGGACGAAGAGGAACACGAACATCATCATCACCACGACGAGGACGAGCACGAACATCATCACCATCATTATGATGAAAACGGCGTCTGCTCCTGCGGACATCATCACGATGACGACGATG
>JAFVAC010000020.1 GCA_017476265.1 Clostridia bacterium | reverse complement strand
TCCGCGAGGGGTCCGCTTGGCACGACCTACAGGAAGTGAGCAAGGCGATCACCAAACACGAAGTGGACAGTCGGTACGCCTGTCTCATATCCGATGACGCCCATCCGGAGACTCTGAAAAAAAACGGGCACCTGGACCACATCGTCCGCCGCGCCATCGGCTACGGTATAGATCCTTTGACCGCTATCCAGATGGTCACCATCAACGTGGCGCAATGCTTCCACCTCGACCACGAGATGGGCTCCGTCGCTCCCTGCAAGTGCGCCGATATGGTTCTTTTAGACGATCTATCAGCTTGCCACGTCACCGACGTCTTTATCGACGGAGAGCCGGTGACAAAAGACGGAAAACTCCTCATAAACGATCGAACTTACCGCTATCCCGACGAAGCCAAAAACACCGTTCATCTTTCCGAAAAGAGCCCCTCCGACTTTGACATCCTCGTCCCCGCCGACAAAGCGGGGGGATCGGAAATCAAGGTGCGAGCCATCGAAGTCATCTCCGCCAAGACGAGTACAACGGATACCTTTGTCACTCTGCCGATAAAAGACGGCAAAGTCGCTCTCGATCCCAACGCCGACGTCATGAAAGCCTTCGTATTCGAGCGGCATCACAATACCGGCAAGGTCGGAAAAGGCTTCATTAAAGGATTCGGCGTCAAAAAGGGCGCCTTAGCGCAGACCGTGGCGCACGACGCGCACAATCTTTTGGTCGTCGGTACGAACGATCGGGATATGGCGATCGCCGTGAACGAACTCATCTCCTGCGGAGGCGGACTCATAGCCGTCGTAGACGGCAAAGTCATCGGGAAAGTCCCCTTGCCCATTGCCGGACTGATGAGCGAAGACGACCTGCCCACGACCGCCGCCCGAGTCGCCGGACTGGAAAAGGCATGGGCGGAGATGGGCTGTGCGCTCCCCTCCCCCTTTATGACGATGTCCATCGTCTCCCTCGCCTGCCTGCCCGAACTCCGTCTGACCGATCGTGGACTTGTGGACTGTCGAACCTTTACCTTCGCCGATCTCTTTGCCGATTAATACAGTATGAATTGTCGCAATGCGACGTGAATTGACGCTTTTCGCGTCATGAATTGGGGCGTGTGCTCCCCATGAATTCTCGCATTTTTGCAAAATGCTCCATTATGGATGCGGCTCTTTCAACGTCTGTTGAGAGAGCCGCGTTATTATTTTATCCATAATGCAGTTTTACCAAAACTGCAATTCATGACGTCCTTGTGACGTCAATTCATGGCGATTTATCGCCAATTCATGCGAGGGACTCGCAATTCATAAAATAAGTTCTTGCGGCTTGCCGCCATATTATGAGAGAAACTCGCAATTTATGGGACGGTCAGAAACATAAGTTTCCCGACAGTTCCCTTTTTATAGGGCGGGTGGGTGGGTCCTATTCTCCGATCAGTCGGCTCAACGCCGTCGCCTTGCCCTCCCATATCGAGCGGTAGGACGTAAGGTCGCTTGCTTTGACGTAGGCGTACAGCTCCGGCATATCGTCGAATCGGACGCTGTTTTTATCCTCGAGTACGGTGGGAGAGATCGCGTCGGTAAATTCCAGCCGAGTGAAGACGTTCTGCTGTTTCGGCGTCTCCACGCCGTCTATGATTTCCGTCACCGTCGTTTTGCCGCAGTCGGACACGGCATAATACGCAATGGAGCGGACTCTGCCGACCCCGAGTATTTGTAGATTTGTCAAACCGGTGAAAGCGTTCATGTTGATGCGGACGACGTCATAAGGTAGAGGCAGTTGTCCCAGTCGCACGATGCTCGCCTCCCCGACATAACGATCGTAGTAATATTCGCTACCGTCGGCGGAGTCCTTCCGCAACAGGACGTGACGACCGTAATTGATCGTATCGACGTTCCCGTCGATGTCAAGGACGACCTCGCACACGAACTTATCGGCGTAGTCCCTTCCCTCGTTGCCGTCCGAATAGCGGGACTTGTAAGTGGAAAGAAGATCCTCCGGCACAACGATAAAGACGCCGTCGGACTCGACGAAAGCGTCTCGCCCGATGAAGTCGTACCCAATCGCCGCGCGTGCGCTCTCGGCGTCTATATAGAGCGTCAATTCCGACTGGTGAGAGTCGTTGAAGGCGTCGTCGGCGATCAGCGTCGTGCCCTCCTTGACGTGCAGTTTTCCACTGCCGCCCATCGTGCCGTAGTAGTCGTAGCAATCATACAAAATCGTCCCGACATAGTATGCGGCAAAGTCGTCTTTTTTGCCGCTTGGGCTCCCGGAATAAGCTTTTCGGGCGTCGGAAACAAGCTTTGTCTCAGCAAAAGCGTACTTGGCGCAACGACGGACCGAAGAGGTGTCCGTGACGGTGTCGAGCGTCGAACAGCCATAAAAGGCGCCCTCGTTTATGATGGAGATATTGCGTAGCGACAAGTAGTTCAGTTTGGTCCCGGCAAAGGCGTATTGTTCCACCTCGGTCAGTCCGGCGGGCAAGCCGTCGAGTATCAATTCGTAACAGTGATAAAAGGCATACGCGCCTATACGCGTGACCGTATCGGGCAGATCGATGGTCGTAAGTCTCCCGCACCCGGTGGTGATGCGATCGTATTGGTCTCGCTGCACGCCGAACGCGTTGACGCCGATGGTCATAAGGCGACACCCTTCGGGCACGACGACCTCCTCGAGATTTTCACATCCGGCAAAAGCGGAAGTCCCCACGGTCCGGTAGGTCGAGGGAAAGACCACTCTCTTGATCCCGGAGTCTCCCAAAAAAGCCTCGTCCGCGACCCCGTAGACCGGCGCGCCGTTGACCGAGTCGGGCAGAATGAGTTCTTCATGCGGGAGGTTGGGGTACAGGAGTCCGGTGACGAGATTGTTACTGACGGCGTAATCGGTATCGAGTTGGGTCAACTTCGCATACAACGTGATTGACGAAGTGATGGGCGTGGACAGATCGAACCGCTTGGTGCAGGACTCGTCAACGTACCAGGCGTCCACGGAAAAGCCTCTGACCAAAGGCACGTTGACGTCGATCGTACTCCCTTCGTAGGCGTATACGCTCTCCAACTCCCCGGTAGCGAGATCGGCTTCACTGTAGTTGACGATGAAAAATCGAACGGTGTAGGTCGTGACGATGCGGACGTCGGAGGGATCGTCGACGGGATCGGTCACGCAATAGAGCGTCGCGGTCGCCTCTTGGGACCCGGACGAAACGGTGAGCGTCGTCACCCCCTCGCGGTTCGCCGTGACGACGTTGTTGTTGACGGTGGCGACGGTACTGTTGTTTGTTGTGATGGAATAGGAATTGGACTTGGGTCGGATATCGACGTTTGGCGAAAAGGACGTCCCCACTTGTACGGTATAGCTCTCGGACGAAAAACGCAACGTCTTCGTCTCGCAGCCGCTCAAAGCGAGAGTCAATATAAACAGCGCAAAAACGAGCAGAATGCCCCACGTCTTTTTTCTCATATCTTTAGTATATCATAAAAACCGTATTATGGAAATATTATTTTCGGAAGGAGAATGCTTTTATCCCTTTCTTTTTATCGGTCCCCCACGTCTTCGTAGTAGTACCGCTTGGCGCCCTTCTTTCTCGGACGAAAGAGGACGATCAAAAGGACCACCGCCGCTACCGAAAGCCCTGTGATGACCAAAATTTTGACGAGATCGGGAGAACTTTCATCGGGCGAATGGTCCGCCGTCGTCGGCGACGGATCGTCCGTCTCGGGCTTGGGCTCCGGCACAAACGCCGGGAACGTGATGTTCGGCGTGGTCGTGAATTCCGCTTTGATATAGCCGCAGACATCCTCGTAGCGGACGTAATACCAAAGTTCGGTATCAACGGGGTATTTGCCCAAAAACAAAAAACTCCCTCCTACCGGCGCAGTCGAATCGGAAAAGCCGCCGTCCATGCTCCCCTTTAGGCGGATCTCGGTAAAAGAGGCGTATTTGGGGTCCACCCGCAACTCGCATATCGTCCCCGGCGCTTCGGCGTGGTACCCGATCGAGGAGACCGCCGTGCGGTCCACTTTGCCCGAGACGCCGTTGAAAGTGACGTAGTAGTACTCCTCGTCCAGATTGTCCACCCGCGCGTAATAAGTCTCCGGCAAAAGAAAGAGTCTGCTCCCGCCCTCTTTTTTGAGGAGCCACACGTTCTGCCCGACGACGACGTAGGGAAAGTCCAACGCGTATGCGGCGGTCTGTTTAACGCGAAAAATTCCGCCGTCTAATCCGGCAAAGAGGGCGAAAAGAACGACCGCCAAGAGGAGTATGCGGAAAAGTAGATTCGATAAACAGTTTGACCCGGACGCTTTCATACCGCACAGTATAGCGCGAAAATAACCGCCGAGGAGAGGAAGTTTTGTCGAAAAGAGACGAAATGAAAATCAATTCCTATTGCTTTTTTCGCGTGACAATAGCGACGCAGGACTCTTCGGCGTACTCCGCTCTCGCCGATACGAAGTCCTTTTTTAGCGCGGCGTCAAACGCCTCTTTGACGGAAGCAAACAGTTCTTTTTTTACGTTGATGAAGTCCACCGCGATCAGACCGCCCAGGTTGCGGAGGCGGATCTGTTTTGCCGCTTCCTCCGCGGCGAGTAGGTCCACTCTGTAATAATAGTCGCTTATATCGTATACCTTGCCGAAGTTCCTTTTTGCGTTGACGTCCACGACGGTCATCGCCTCCGTCTTGTCAAAGACAAGCTCCACCCCGTCGCGCACGACGATCCGTGCGGACAATTCCCGTATTTTTGACGCGTATGGACCGAATCCCTCCGTCACCGTCCCGTCGGAGGAGAGATTCTTTGCGCGAACTATGCCGGAGTACTCGTATAATACGCCGACTCGATAGCGGTTTTTTCCGTCGGATATAAGTGCGGTCAACCTTTCGGACAGGCTCTTTATTTCGTCGAGGACGTCTTCCATATCGGCGTTACGACAAGCGGAACGTAAAATACAGCCATAAGGAGAAGGAGAAAACTTGTCTTTTATATCCGACAAAAAGTCAGGCTCGATCGAACTTGACGCGTGCAGACCGGGCGTAGTCGTGACGACCGCATATCTGCCTTCGAGTTTGATCGCGTCGGTAAGGAGCGCGCGCTTTTCGCCCACGGCGTCACGCAGGACCTGCACGGTAACGTAGTCGCCCGCATTCTTGTCCCGATCGGGCAAAAATGCGTCCTTATCTTCACCGATATCGACGAACGCCCCATTTGTCGTGACTCTCAGCACCTTGCCGCGAAAAACGGACCCGACCGGAGAGTCCTTGGGGACTTTGAAATAGCGAAAAAGTTCCTCTCCCTCGATCACCGCGATCTCAAAGTTTTTGTCACAATTTTGCACAAGCACTTTTCTGGTCGTTTGCATAAAAAATCAATCGTTCAAAAATACGCATTCCGCGGCAATTTCGCGCAGATAGTTTTCGGCTGTCTTTTCCACGCCGTCTGCGACAAGGGACTGCGACAAACGGACGATCCGGGTCAATTCAAAATCGGTCATAAAATCGGCGTTTAATTGTTGCGCCAGGACGTCCACGCGCAAGTTGACGTTGCCGAAAGCGAGCTTCGCGCTCACCCCGTCGGAAGAGGCGCGAAGGCTCTTTATCAGTCCCTCGGTGGAGCGCTCCACGATCCCGTCGCCTTTTTTTTGCCGGACGACGTAGTCCGACGGAAGATTGTTCAGTCGGTCGATCTGCTCGGGAGAAAGTGCGGCGGGCAGATAGTAGTCGGACAGAGTGACCAGTCCGGCAAGATTGGGATTTTTGTCGGTGCGATAGATCGCCTTCGCCTGCAAAAAGGGCGGGCAGGACTCGTTGAAGAACGTAAGAGCCGAAGCGATATCCCCCGGCTCCACGTCTGCGGCGACGTAGGCGTCCTCGTCCGCTATCCCGAAAGGCAACGGCTGGGTCAGATTCAGCTTCATGTGTTTGACGAATCCCTTGCTGTACGAGACGTCCAATTCCGCACGACGAAAGGTTCGGTTCAGGTTCCTTAATACGTCAACGTGGGGTACGAAAATTCCATTTCCGAAGCGTCTGAATGCGATCGTTATCACGATTTTTTCTCCTTGTAAAAGCGACAGGACGCAAGGCTCTGCGCGCCACAACCGTTGCAGCGGTGTTTGCACGGCGGGGTAGTCTTGGCGACAAGCGCCTTTTTCCACTCCGACAAGAAGTAGGACTTTTTGACGCCGAAGTCGATGAAGTCCCACGGGAGAGCCTCGTCCGTATCGCGAGCCCCGGTATACTCTTCGATCTTGACGTTGTGCTTTGCGAGTGCCTCCATCCACAGATCATACCTGAAGCACTCCGACCATCCGTCGAACTTGCATCCCGATAGATACGCCGTCTCGATGACGTCGGACAGTCTCCTGTCTCCTCGGGCAAAGACCCCTTCCAGTACAGATATATCGGCGCCGTGCCAGGCATAATGTACGCCTTTTATCTTGAAAAGTTCGCTTTTCAGCAAGTTTTGTCGTCTGTACATCTCCTCGCCGGAGATCTGTTCCGCCCATTGGAAAGGGGTAGCCGGCTTGGGTATGAACATCGCCGTGGAGACGTTGATGAAGATGTTTTTTCTTCCCGTAGTCTCGATATAGGTCTGTTTTACCAGTCGGACGGTCTCGGCGATCCCGAGTACGTCCTCGTCGGTCTCCGTGGGCAGTCCCAGCATAAAGTAGAGTTTTACCGTCGTATAGCCGGCGCGGAAAGCGATCGCCATAGAGGACTTGATGTCCTCGTCGGTGACGTTTTTGTTGATGACGTCCCGCAGTCGCTGGGTCCCCGCTTCGGGCGCGAACGTCAAAGACGACTTTTTGGTCCGCTCCAAGAGTCCTTCGGTGAAGCTGTCCAGTCGCAATGACGGGATCTGCAAAGACACGTTCTTTCTTTCGGTCAGGTCTTTGAGTTCGGAGATGAGCGGCACGACGTCCTCGTAGTCGCCGGTAGAGAGGGAGCTGAGTCCCATCTCCTCGCACCCGGTGGTCTTGATGAGCCGCTCGGCGATCTGTTTTACCGTCTCCTTTTCCCGATAGCGGACGGGACGATAGAAGTAGCACGCCTGACAAAAGCGACAGCCGGCGTAGCACCCGCGGTAGAGTTCGACCACGCTCCGATCGTGTATGATCTCGATGTTCGGGACCAGCGGTTTGGTGGGAAAATACGCTCGATCGAGGTCTTTTACCACCGCCTTTTTGACCGTCGTTTTGCAAATTCCGTCAGAAAACTCGCATTTGGACGGGACGTAGATCCCGTCGATTTTTGCCGCTTCGGTCAAAATTTTGTCACGGTCGCCCTTGTACTTTTCGACTAACTTGCAAAGTTCGAGATCGATGTCCTCCCCTTCCCCGATAAAAAACAGGTCGAAAAAGTCGATAAACGGTTCGGGATTGGCGGAAGCGGGTCCTCCGCCGACAATAAGAGGGTACGCCTCTCCGCGGTCCTTGGCGCGGAATGGGATCCCGGCGAGGTCGAGCATATACAACACGTTGGTGTAGCTCATCTCGTAGGGAATGGAAAAACCCACAATATCGAAGTCTCGTAGCGGCGTCCCGGTCTCTAAGGAGGACAGGGGTATATTCTTCTCTTTGAGGATCTTGCCCAGGTCTATCCAGGGCGCGAAGCACCTTTCGCATCGGACGTCCTCCGCCTCGTTGAGGACGCCGTACAGGATCTGTATGCCCATATTGCTCATGCCGACTTCGTACAGATCGACAAAGCACAAACACATGCGAACCGAATAGGGCTTGTTGAAATCGGGCAGATTATATTCTCCCCCAACGTACCGGGCGGGTTTTTCCACGCCGGTCCGATAGGGTCTGAGTTTGTCATCCATATCTTTACCTATCTCGGCATGACGAGAGCCGCCGCGCCGATGATGCCGGCGTCGTTCCCTAAGCTCGCCGGGACGACCTTGGGCGGGTGGTTTTGCTTGCCGCCGAAGGCGTGTCTTCGGACGGCGCGGTCGATCATCTTGATGAAGTACTCTCCCTCGTGGCTGACGCCCCCGCCGATCATGACGACGTCGGGACGGAACACGTTGACCAAATTGACGATGCCTACGGCGATATAGCCGACGTAATTGCTGACGACTTTAGCCGCGCGACGATCGCCGTTTTTGCGGGCGAGAAAAGCCGTCCGGGCGGTTATGTTGTCGTCGGCGGCGATGATCTGTCCCATAATGCCGTTGGGGTACCGTTTGTATGAATTCAAGGTCTGTCGGACCAAAGCGGTCGCGGAAGCGTATGTCTCCCAGCAGCCGCGCTGTCCGCAAGTACATTTCTCTCCGCCCATCTTGATGCAGATGTGCCCGCCTTCGGCGCCCTCGCCGAACTTCCCTTCGAGGATCTTGCCGTCCACGATAAAGCCCGTGCCAACGCCTGTGCCGAGGGTGACCAGGATCACGTTGTCGAATCCCTTGCCGCTGCCGAATCTCGCTTCTCCCAAGGCGGCGCAGTTCGCGTCGTTGTTGACCAGGATCGGCATACCGCGGAAGAACTCGCGTAAGACTCTCATCACGTCCACGTTTTTGAAGCGCAGATTGCCGGAATAGGTGACGATGCCCTTTTCCGAATTGACGGTGCCGGGCACACCCATACCGATCCCTCCGACCGCGTCCATCGGCACGTCGGCAATAGACAACAACTCTAAGACCAGGCGTGAGATGTCGAACAAGATCTGCTCGCTTGTTCGTTCTTCCGGTCGGGTCTCCGTCGATCTCCGGGCAAAGATATTGCCCTCCGAGTCCACCAACCCCACTTTGATCGTGGTGCCGCCGACGTCTATCCCGACGGAAACTTTCTCCATATGTCCCTCCGAACCTTGACGGTAAAAAAACTATTTATAGTTTACTTCAAAAGCTTATAAAAGTCAACGGGGGAAAGGGTCCCTAAGGAGGAAAGGTCGTCCTTTATTGCATCGTCCGGCAAAAAGAAGAGACGATACTGCACATAGAATAGCGCATATCGGATAAAAATTGGGCTCTGGTCCCTTCTGCGAAAATCTGCCCGGAGAGTGCCTTGACGGAATAGTTTAACAGATCCCGCTCCGCGTCGGGCAAGTCCTTTTGCTCGTCGAGTTTCTTCTCCCAGCCGTCGGAGACTTTTTTGACCTCCGCGTACGCCTCCGCCTCGCTCTTCTTGCCCGATTCGTAATCGGCGACGACGGCAATAAGAGTCCTGACGTCCCGATCGAAGTCGTTGGCGAAAGAGACGTCTTTGGTGGAAAAGCCGAGCGTCTTCAAAAAGGTGTTCGGATTTTTGTCCGCGACGCGTTGTGCGTCGGACCGCTCGGAAAAGACGGCGTAGCAGACGTAGTACTTGTCCTCTTCGGACAGGACGTACCCCGATCCTCCGCCCTGTTTGACGAGCAAACTCTGCGCGTAGGCATAGTCTCTTTGCGACCGCTCGGTCACCACGAAGACGTACTCGTAGTCGCTCCCGCGCAAAGCCGAAAAGACGTGACCGAGTACGCTTCCGTTTGTGAAAAAATCCACCGCCAAAAGAGAAATAGCAAATAAAAGTGCCACTACCGTCAATGTGAAAAAGACTTTTTTTACAAAGCCGGACTTCTTTCTTTTTTGCAAGTCTTTCCGATCCGGCAATACCTCTGCACGTTTTGAGAACACTCTCTCCGTCGGGGCGGAGACGTTAGGGTCTTTCGGTTCCGTCCTGTAGAAAAAGGCGCTGTAATCCACTTCGTCATTGTGATTCATACTAAAATTTATGAAACGAAAAGAAAACTATGACCGTGGTATTGCCAAAAATCGGCGTTTGTGCTAAGATAAAAAAAAAGCAAAGAGGTATTTTTATGGACAAGTGGGACGAACGGTTTATGTCTCTGACATACGAAGTGGCAAAGTGGTCCAGCTGCTATCAGCCAAATCGACAAGTGGGCGCGGTCATCGTCAAAGACAAGCGCATCCTGACCACCGGCTACAACGGCGCGCCAGCAGGCATAAAGTCCTGTAAAGATAAGGGCGAATGCCTCCGAAAAAAACTCAATATCCCCTCCGGGACCCGGCACGAAGTCTGCTACGCCGTCCACGCCGAACAAAACGCCATCATCCAAGCGGCAAAACTGGGGACCTCCGTCCAGGACGCGACCATCTATGTCACCCATCAGCCCTGCTCCATCTGCACCAAAATGATCATCAACTCCGGCATAAAAAGGGTGATCTTCAAGGAAGGATATCCCGACGACTTTTCGCTCGAACTGTTCAAAGAAGCCGGGGTCGAATTGATCAAATACCCTACCGAATAGGTCATTAAAAAAATTTTTTAAGCGGCGGTCTCGTCGCTTTTTTTGTATAAAATTTCCCCGCTTGGTCACGATTATCAGTATGTTTATCGTACTAATCCGATCCCTTATTATTTTCGTCCTGCTCGTAGTCGGCATACGGCTTATGGGCAAGAGGACCATTGGCGAACTGCAGCCGTACGAGTTCGTCATCACCCTTGCCGTGGCAGATCTCGCCTGTACGCCTATGCAGGATATTTCGGTTCCTCTTATCTATGGTTTGGTGCCCCTTTTCTCCATTTTCGTGTTGCACTATATTATGACGCTCCTTTCGGCAAAGTTCATCGGATTCCGAAAGGTCCTCAACGGCAAGCCCTTTATCGTCATCGACTCCGACGGGATCAATTCCGAGTGTCTGACCAAACTGAATATGGACGTCAACGATTTGATAAGTCTCATCCGTCAACAGGGGTACTTTTCGGTCGAGCAAGTCGCCTATGCCATCATCGAGACCAACGGAAAACTGTCGGTCCTGCAAAAAGAAGGCGCGCCCGAACCGGTCTCCGTGCCGGAGACGCTGATCGTGGAAGGAAGTCTGATGACCGAAAACGCGAAGTCGGTGGGCTTTTCGGAAGAGCGCATACGTCAGATTTTGTCCGACAATCATCTCAAGATCAAGGACGTGGTACTTTTGACTTGTGAAAACAATCGCCTCTTTTTGCAGCCGAAAAAGGAAAAGTACCGGATATTGGAGGGACAATGAAGTACAAGTTGACCATTGCGATCATTGTGACCGTTCTGCTCATCGGCGGAGGAATATTCGAGACGATCTTCGTCGAGGAGACTTTTTCCACCTTCGGATCGATGGTGAGCGAACTCGCTAAGTCGGAAGAATACGATCTGGAGGAAGTCAAGTCCGTGGGAAAGTACTGGGAGGAAAAGGCGGATCTTTTGGAGATCACCATTCCGCACGTCCAGTTGACCGAGATCACAGTCACCTACGGAGAACTTGTCGGCGCCGTAAGAAACGAGGACTACGACTCCGCGAGCGCGCTTCTTTTACGCATACAACAGTACGTCGTCCGCATCGGGTCTTTATACGGCTTTTCCGCAAGAAATATTATTTGATCAATCGATCCGCAAGCGTTTTTCATATTGACTAAATCAAGATATTATTGTATACTTTTTTATATAGTTCTTGAAAAAGCACGGAGGTCTTTATGAAAAAACGTACCGTTTGTATATGTCTGGTCCTACTCGTTGCGTTCGGCTGTCTGGCGCTCTCCGCCTGTGTGCCGACCGACGCCCAAAAGATCGTGGACAAACTGGAAAAAGCCGGCTTTGACACCGCGATCGGCGAAAAAATCGTGTCGAACGACGCACTGCGACTGATGGGAGTAAGCGAGTTCCCCGACGACTACGCGGCGCTCTTTTCTATGGATCAAAAAACTTCGGACGGTCCTCTCGCGGTATTCTCCGGCGATCAGAATGAAGTGATGGCTTTTGGCGAAGACAAACCGGACTATCCCGTGGGCGTGGTCGCCGAAGGCGACGAAACGACGATCGGACCCCTCTGCGAGACCCCCTTCCCTCTCGAAGCAACGGTCATCGTGGGCATCAAGAACGCCAAAAACGAGGACGGTGACGAGATCACTTTGATCGAAGACTACGTCGTGGTGATCCTCTGCGTCGAGACCGAAGACTCCGACGGCAACGTCGTCTCCGCTAAAGAAAACGCGAGCAAACTCTATTCCTCCATCGACGAGTATCTCCATCCGCAAGAGGACGAAGAAACTCCCTCCAACGCCGCCGCGGTTGACGAGGAAGAGCCCGTCGCTCCCGTCAAAATCGACGTCCGTCGCAGTGGCAACATCGTCTACTTCGGCACCGTCGGCGGACTGCGCGCAGCCAATAAATAACCATGTGTATCCGAAAAAAGTCAAACCCCGAGTTTGTTGCGATGCGGCAAGGAAAGATCTACAACCCGACCGACAAACTGCTCCTATACAAGCGCATCCGGACGCGTATGCTTGCGGACAAATACAATCGGACCCACGCCTGGAACAACTTCAGACGCTTTCGCCTGATCAAAAAGATCTTCCCGCACGGAGAGAAAGGCGCATTTTTTGAACCGAATATTCGCGTAGAATACGGAGAAAACGTCACTTTTGGCAAGAACTTTTATATGAACTTCGACTGTTCTCTTCTCGACGTCGCCACCATCGAGATCGGTGACAACGTGATGTTCGGCGCGCGTGTGACGGTCGCCACTCCCGTCCATCCTCTTCTCGCCGACGAGAGAAGAATGCAGGACTACGGAGACGGTTTTTACGATCTGGAGTACTCCCGCCCCGTCAAGATCGGAAACGACGTCTGGGTCGCCAGCAACGTGACCATCTGCGGCGGCGTGACCATCGGCGACAATGCCGTCATCGGCGCGGGTAGCGTCGTAACGAGGGACATTCCTCCGAACGTCTTCGCCGCCGGCGTCCCTTGTCGAGTCGTTCGACCGCTGACTGAAGAAGATCGGTTGGAACCGAAAAAAATGCACGAAATGATGAAAAACGAGCTCTGAGAGCTCGTTTTTCGTGGTATGCAAAGGACTACTCCTTGCGTATCACAATATATCGTAAATCTCTTTCCAATCCTTGATAATAAGGTCCGCCGTACCGACTTTTCCCTTCGGGTTGTACCACACGGTACGGGTGCCGGCAGCCCTTCCCCCTTCGATATCCCCGGATAGGCTGTCGCCTATGACGACGGCTTGATCCCTCGCTATGGGCGGAATATGGGAAAAGACGTAGGAAAAGAACTCTTTTTGCGGCTTGCGATAGCCGACTTCTTCACTGATAAAAACGCCGTCTACGAGTTTGTCTATCCCGGAGTCTGACAGGCGCTCCTCCTGCGTTTTTTTCAAGCCGTTGGTGACGAGGTAGACGGGGTACTTGCTTTTCAGATAGCGCAAGGCGTCTATGGCGCCGGGCACAAGATCATGATTCTTTCCCAAGTTCTTACGGTACAACCGTTCGGCTGTCTGCGCGTCACCGGGGAGCCCCTCTTGCTCGAAAAATCGCTCGAACCGCTCGACAACAAGTCGCTCGCGGGAGATCTTTCCTTGCTCGAATAGCCTCCAATAGGACTTGTTTAACGCGTCGAATCTCGTTTCTCTGTCCGATTCGCACGAAAACCCCATCTCCGAAAACGCCAAAACAAGCGCCGTCCTCTGCGCCGCCTGAAAATCGAGCAGCGTGTTGTCTACGTCGAGCAGGACGACCTCGATCGTCAATCGATCAGTCGTCATAGACGCCCTCTATCACACAGGAAGAAAGGACGTGTCCGTCCATAGCTTTACGCAACTCCTCCAAGGAAAAACCCTTTTTCAGACCGGTGAGCCGGTCCAACGCAAAAACGTGGATTCGGTATACATGAGGGGCGTTTGGGGGTGCCATACCGCCGTATCTTGCGCAATCTCCCGCGCCGTGCGACTTGGCGTAATCGTTCGTCCCCTCGACAAAAAAGCCTTGCCCGCTAACGCCTTCCGGCAAGTCCTCGACTAAGATATCCGCGGCAAGCCAGTGGACGAAGGAGTACCCGCATACGGGGATAGCGTCGTCATCGTCTAAGATGAGGGCGTAGCATGCCGTATCTTTAGGACGATTGTAGATATTGATGGGCGGAGAAAGCAGCGGCATCCCGAAGCAATCCGTCTCGCCCCGCTTTCCGTACTTGTCCAAAAACTTCCCCTCGACGATCCCGCCGGACGTCGCAAAAAATGCGCTCATATTTTCACCTCTCGAGTGACTTTATGCAACCAGTGTAGCACCCTTTCCCCCCTTTCGCAAGCGTCCGACACTAATCCGCCTGCTTATCTTCCGACGATTTTTCCGGCGCGTGCTTTTTGTCTATTCTTTTGTGCAACAGATAGAGTACGCCGCGCGCTATGGGCTGTGCGATACAACTCTCCACGAAAAAGGCAAGGGCATAATTCCTCGGCCATTTATAAAAGAAGTGGACGATCGGCTCAAGCGTCACGCTCCTGGTGCCGATCCAAGTACCTATGACGGTCAAAAGCACGCTGAGCATCGTGACGGTGACGAGGATATTGACGATGACGACCGCGCGGAAACTGTCCCCCTCTTTGGTGAAGACTTTAGTCAACTTTTCGGCGGGGACGTAGGTCAGAATGACGAGAGCGATCACGGCGAGCCAAATAAAAACGATGACTTTCAGTACGCCAACGTACACCTCGACGGAAAAGCCTACTTCAAAGCAAGTGATGAGCGGCGCTAAGATGTTGACCGAGATGATCGACACGATGAGCATAAATAGCCCAAGCTCTTTCTTGTTGCGCGGTAGCTTCATATAAAAATCCATTTTTGTCTCCTCTTTCGCGCTTAAAAAAAGCGTAAGACCCGTTTCGATCTTACGCTGAACCATTATACGCGCTTGTTATGATGCCTCTATTGTAGCAGATTATTTTCTGCCGCGCAAACAAAATGGTCAAAAACTATTTTGTCTCGACCGGATATTCCTCAAAGGTAGGCAGACGTATCTCGTCGGTACAGTCGTATACAAACGATATGCTTCCGTTCCCATTGCCGGTCCAAGAGACCTCTTTTTCACTGACGATCCCCTCCACCGACTGAATGAGATCGTCTTTTATTGTGATCGTAACGGAAAATTCCGACCGCCCTTCCAGTCCGTAGATCTCAAAAGTGTACCACTCCTCGTCTTCTTTGACGGTTCTCTTTCCGGATATCTTCAACGAGTGGGATTGATCTTCTTCATCCAAATACCAAAGAGGAAAAACCCCGCCCGGATTGGTGGCTCTTTCAAAGAGTTCGTTCTCATAGTCCTTTCTTTTGCCGCTTTCGATCTCCACCGCTCTCTTGTCGATCTCTTCCCATTCGTCAAACTCATAATAATAGAGTACGCCGTCGTCCGATACGCCGATGTAGTATTCTTCCAAAGTGGTACCGTCTTCCGAATCTTCTTCCACTGTCTTGAAGGAAGTCCTTCGCTTGTCTCCTTCTCCAGTGACGATATACGTCAAGTCCATTTTGCCACTATCGGTTATTGTGGCGTTCTGCTTATATTCGTAGTCAAAACGACCGACGATTTTTTTGTTGCTCTTCTCGGCGGTATTCTGATAAACGTTAGAGAGGATAGCTTTACTTTCTTGTTGCGTAAACGTAAAGGTCTCTTCTTTCGGTTCGTCTGTCTCATGATCGGTCTTGTCATCGGACGAGTCGTCGGTCTTTCCTTGTTCGCTTGTCTCTTGCAAAGGATACTCTTCAAACGACGGCAGTACTATATCGTCCTTATAATTGTAGTTGAACGTGATGTTTGAGCGGAACCGATAATATGTATCTCGCGACGCACCGCCCATCATCGTATACTTATCATCCCAATCCGTATACTTATCATCGACCAGGTCTATCGTTTGGAGCAAGTCGTCTTGGATTTTGATGGTCAACACGCCTTCCGAATACGGACCGGTCTTTTCGGTCATAGTAAACTGATACGATACCTTGTTCCCCTTCGTATATTTCTTGCCGGTAATGACCGGTTCTCCCGCCGGCGTATCAGCGTCAAACAACTCTTCCAGAAGGTCCCTTCCGCCCAAATAGACAAAGTCACTTATGGAAATCTGCGGCGGAATAGAATCGATACCTTCAAGGACCTGAGAATACTTTTTATTATCAACGTCTCTATAGGCGTAAATCGTATCGCCCACTTTCCCGATATAAATGACAGAATTGTCCGCGTCCATTTTTTGTCCTTGCAATTTTTGTTCCGTTCTGAGGCACAATTTCGTATTATTGCCTCGACCGACTACGGTAAGTTCCTCATTCCTATTGAATACGGTCCCATCGGGATCGACCGCTTCGCAAGAAAAGACGACTTGTTTATCGCTCAATAGATCGGAGTTGTCATAAGCCGATCGAATGAGCCTGTACATTTCATCCAAGTCCATCTCGAGGTCTTCTTCTACGGTATCAACGGACTCCTCGTCCGTGGCGTCGGATGAAGAACTTGTTCCCGTTCCCTTTTTCGGAAGCAGATCGCACGCGCAAAGCGTAAATATCAAAACGAGAAATAGGGAGAAAATTAACAGTTTTTTAGCTTTCATCATAATACCCTCCGAAAGTTTGTACATAATATATGTACATTTAATATGATCATAGTACATTATTTGTACAATGTCAAGTGGAAAAAGGAGCGTTTTATTGTGGAGATCGGAAAAAAGCTGAAAGAATTACGCAAAGGGCACTCCCTCACGCAAGAGGAATTGTCCTCCGCTTTGAACATCTCGCGCGTGAATTACACACGGTATGAAACGAACGCCTCTCGTCCCGACTACGAGACCCTTGTAAAAATCGCCGACTATTACGATATCTCTTTAGACGAATTGTTCGGAAGACAAAAGTATTGATTAATCTTCATCGATTTCCAAAAAGTCTTTGCATTCTCTCAAAAGCCGTAGTATAATATACACAATGCACTCGTAGCTCAGCTGGATAGAGCACTAGCCTCCGACGCTAGGTGTCGATGGTTCAAATCCATTCGGGTGCGCCAATCAAAAACGCGTCTTTTGTCTGCCGAAAGACGCGTTTTTTTATCCAATCGAAAGGTTTGGTGCGTATCGTCTTGCCCTTACAAGTTCGGATCCGCGTCGAGATCCAGATCTGCCGGCAACACGCCCTCTTTTACGGCGAAGTAACACGCCATCCCGATCATGGCGGCGTTGTCGGTGCAGAGCTTTTTCGACGGGAGATAGACGGTCACGCCGTGTTTTTTTGCTTCGCGGGTCAAGGTCTCTCGGAGACAGGTGTTCGCCCCCACGCCCCCGGCGAGCGCGATGGACTTATAGCCGGTTTGTTTTGCCGCTTCGATGGCGTTCTTGACCAGTTGGTCCACGGCTGCCTTTTGGAAAGAGCAAGCGACGTCGGATCTGTTGATCTCCACCCCCTTCGCTTCGTTGTTGTGGACGTAGTTTATGACGGCGGTCTTCAACCCGGAGTAGGAAAAGTTGAGATGTTTTTCCCCTTTGAAGGGCGTCGGCATCGGGATGACGGGACTGCCCTCTTTGGCGCATGCTTCTATCTGCGGTCCGCCCGGATAGGGCAAGCCGAGGACGCGCGCCACTTTGTCGAACGCTTCTCCCGCGGCGTCATCGGCGGTCTGTCCGAGGATGCGGACGTCTTCGTAGCCGTTGACCTCCACGATCTCCGTGTGTCCGCCGCTCGCAAGCAGGGATAAAAACGGGAGCTTCAAGTCCTTATTTTCAATAAAATTGGCAAAAACGTGACCTTTTATATGGTCGATAGCCATCAGAGGCACGTCCAACGCATACGCAAGGGCTTTGGCGTACGAGACGCCTACAAGCAGCGCCCCCAAGAGTCCCGCGCCGTACGTCACGGCGATGACGTCCACGTCTTTGAGCGTGATCCCCGCGCCGTTGACTGCTTCGTCGATCAGATTGTCGATGGCGAGGACGTGATTTCGGGAAGCGATCTCCGGCACCACGCCGCCGAAGCGTTTGTGTATCTCTATCTGCGAGGAGATGACGTTGGACTTGACGTCCCGACCGAAGAGGACCGAGACGGCGGTCTCGTCGCAACTGGACTCTATGGCAAGGATGACGAAGTCCTCCCTCTCCCGCAATGCGGTCTGTTTTTTCAGGCTTCTTTCGTAATAGTCACTCATTACGACCTCTTGAGGTACTCGATGATGAAGTCCCCTATGTCTCCGTCCATGACGGCGTCCACGTTGGTATTCTCGAAGTTGGTCCTATGGTCTTTGACCAAAGTATAGGGGCAGAAGACGTAGCTCCTGATCTGACTTCCCCACTCGATCTTTTTCAGTTCGCCTTTGATATTTTGAGCCTCTTCCAAACGCTCACGCTCGCGGAGTTCGGTGAGTTTGCCCAGCAGCATCTTCATCGCCGTCTCACGGTTCTGGATCTGACTGCGCTCGTTCTGGCACTGGACGACGATACCCGTCGGAATATGCGTAATGCGGACGGCGGAGTCGGTTTTGTTGATGTGCTGACCGCCCGCTCCGCCCGAGCGGTAAGTGTCCACGCGGATCTCGTCCGGATTGACGGTGATCTGGTCGGCGTCGGTTATTTCCGGCATGACTTCCAGACTGGCAAAGGATGTGTGACGACGTTTGTTCGCGTCAAAGGGGCTGATACGCACCAGACGATGTACGCCCATCTCGGCGTGCAAGTAGCCGTAGGCGTACTCGCCGTCCACTTGGAAAGTGATGGACTTGATGCCCGCCTCGTCTCCGTCCAGTCGGTCGATGACCTTGACGCGATATCCTTGGCGCTCGGCATACCGGGTGTACATCCTATACAGCATTTCCGCCCAGTCCTGCGCCTCCGTACCGCCCGCGCCGGCGTGTAGCGTAAGAATGGCGTTGTTGCCGTCGTACTTGCCGGATAAGAGCGCTTCTATTTGGATTTGGGATACCGCTTCGGCGATATCGGATACCTCTTTCTTGGCGTTTTCGACTTCTCCCTCTTCGTCCATTTCTTCGACGAGATCAAGGAGAGCCTGCGCGTCGGCGACCCTCTTTTTCAGGTCCTCCACCTTTTTGATACGCCGGGTATCGACGGTTATTTTACGGCTGACCTCCTGCGCCTTTTCGACGTCTTGCCAAAAGCCGTCCGTGTGCTGAAGTTCGGTCAGTTCCTCCACCTCTTTTTTCAGCGCGGGGATCTTCATCGCCTCCGCGACGTCGGAGACCTCCTTGGACAGTTTGTCCAGTTGCTGCCGCTGTGCATAAAAGTCTATCATTATTTCACCTTGTTTTTGCAGCAGTCCTTGTATTTTTTGCCCGACCCGCAGGGGCAGGGAGAATTGCTGAAAATGCCCTTTCTTTGCTCGCTCTGTCTCTTTACCGTAGCGACGAAAGCGTTCTTACGTTCGACGGCTTGCTCCACGTTGAGTTTGCACAAGATGATCGCCACGTTGGTCTGTATGGACTCCACCATCGCGTCGAACATATCCGAGCCCTCGCGGCGGTACTCTATGACCGGGTCGCGCTGTCCGAGGCTCCTCAGACCGATGCCTTTACGCAAAGCGTCCATGTTGTCGATGTGCTCCATCCACTGCTTATCGACCTGATTCAGAAGGACGCTTCTTTCGGTCTCGCGGAAGTTGATGCCGTTCTCTTCGGCGTACTTCATCTTGTCTTCGTACTGAGCGAAGGCTTTTTCTTTGATCTCATCCACAATACGTTGATAGTTCCTGTGACCGACGAGCTCCTTGTCCACGTTCGCGGTGCCCTGCGCCAGAACTCTTTGCTCCAACGCGCGATTGAAGTCGTCGTACTTTACGTTGGTCTCGTCGCCGGAAGAGAAGTCGACGAATTGCGCCACAAGGTCTTCTATGACGGTTTCGATGTACTTTTTGACCTGCTCGTGGACGTCGGCTCCGTGCAGGACCTCGTTGCGCTGCGAGTAGATGATCTGGCGCTGTTTGTTCATCACGTCGTCGTAGTTCAAGACGTACTTTCTGCGCTCATAGTTGTTCTCTTCGCACCGTTTTTGCGCGCTCTCGATCTGTTTGGAGAGCATCGGCAACTGGAACATGGCGTCGGGATCGCCGGACAGGCTCATCACGATGGACTGCATCCTGTCCCCGCCGAACCGCTTCAGAAGGTCGTCCTCGAAGGAGATAAAGAAGCAAGAACTCCCCTCGTCGCCCTGACGACCGGAACGACCGCGGAGCTGATTGTCGATACGTCTCGACTCGTGCCGTTCGGTGCCGACCACGCGGAGCCCTCCGAGAGATTTGACTTCCGCCTTCTCTTTGTCCGTCTCCTCTTTGTAGCTCTTGACGAGCGCGTTATAGTGCTGTCTTGCGGCGATCTCGGTCGGATCGCTCAAAGTATTGAAGGCGCTGGCTACGGAGATGAGCTCCTCGCTGTATTGCTCCTTTGCCATCTGCTCGCGCGCCATATACTCCGGATTGCCGCCGAGCAAAATGTCGGTACCACGACCCGCCATATTGGTGGCGATGGTGACGGCGCCCACCTTGCCCGCTTGCGCG
>JAFVAC010000019.1 GCA_017476265.1 Clostridia bacterium | reverse complement strand
TAAGGTCGATCTCGCCGCCGTCTTCTGTTGCTGCATAAGCGCCGCCCTGGCCCTTGGAAGCTGCCTTCATATCGCTCATCTGGCTCTGTGCGTCCTCAAGGTTGCCGGTGTTAGACATTCTGACGATCGGAGAAGCGATCGATCAAAAGGCGCGTTGAGCGCCTTTTTACATGGAGCGAAATGTTATCGCAACAATCTCCCTTCGTCTTCGATGACGACGAGGCATCGGATCTCCCGTTCGGTGGACAGGTCGTAGTAGATATAGTAGAGGTCGGAGCCCTTGCGAGCGACTACCTCTTTGGCGGCGATCTCCCGTTCTCCGTCGGTGGGGACGACGCAGTAGGACTGACTGACGACGGTCAGGGACTCGTCCAGATCGAGGACGACGCTCTTGTCAAAAGACAGGTCGCG
Source organism: Clostridia bacterium (assembly GCA_017476265.1). Taxonomy (GTDB): domain Bacteria; phylum Bacillota; class Clostridia; order Christensenellales; family DTU072; genus CAG-1782. Next base: position 6,283 of record JAFVAC010000019.1, on the reverse strand, counting down.
CGGGACGTGATTGTAGAGATAGTTCTGACTCTCGACGCCGATGAGATCGCCCGTCTCGGAGCAGATCTTGATCTTGATGAGGTCGGGATACACGATGATATCGTCATAGACGTAGGCGTAGTTGATATACACGGTGGAGTTGTTGTTATTGACCCAGACCGCTTTCATATCGGAAAAGCCGAGTTTTTTGATATATTCGTCACCTTTTTCCACACATTCTTCCTCCGTGAGGGTGGGATCGTCGATGACGCAATATGCATTGTAACTGAGTACCTTCCCGCCCTTTTGGGTCAAGGCGAGCGTGCCCTCGTTCCTGCCCAGTCGAAAGGAGAAGAGGTATGCCTGGATCGTAGCCGAGCTCTCTCCGACGTATTCTATCTCCGTCGCTTCGGGGAAGTACTCCGTGACGAGATCCTTCGCGCCGTCTCTACCGACGGGCGATAAACTTTCGAGGGACTTTGCGGTGCGTTCGTCCAGACCGTCGGAAAAGGGGCCGTCGTAGATCATCTCCGGATAGTCCACGGAGGAGTAAGTTTTGATGAGATCGTCGATCAGGCTGAAGTCACTCAGAGCGCTCCCGTCGATGGAGTCGCCGCGGACCAGTTTTTCTTGCAGCGCCCGCAGGTCCTGTTCGAGGTCTTTGACCAGTCCGGCGTAGCGAGCGAGATCCGTCTTCTCTTCTTTTGTGAGCGTCTCCTTGTTGAGTTTGCCGGATAAATATCCGGCGTAGTCGGAGAGCTGATTCAAGAATTTGAGGACCTTTTCCATATTCTCCGTTTCGGCACCTAATCTGGACAAGTCGGAAGCCGCAAGTTCGCTTTCTCGTCGAACGTCGGCAAGAAGTACGGATTGCAGAGAGGGCCCGGATAAGACGGAGACTTTGTCGAGTTTGGTCCCGACGTCGCCAAGGTAGTCCACCGCGTCGAAATAGGACTTTTCGTAGACGCCGTTCAGACGGGTCTGCGCCTCGTCGCGGTCGGCGGAAGCGTACACGAGCGCTACGATCAGTCCGGTAGCCGCCGCCAGAAGGACGACCAAAGAGATCACAAGGAAGATTTTCAGAGTTTTATTCATTCTCACCTCTCTCCATCAGCAAAAGACGTGATTGCCGATGCTGAGTTTTACGGGTTTTTTGCGTATCCACGCGGATGTCGCGGTGGAGGGGTTGTAATAGAAGAGACAGCCGTTGGTCGGGTCCCAGCCGTTCAGGGCGTCCTGCGCGGCGCGCTTAGCCGAGTCGTTGGGCGTGAGGTTGATCTGTCCGTCCGTCACGACGTCGAACGCTCCCGTCTGATAGATGACTCCGCTCACCGTATTGGGGAAGGAGGAGGACTTGACGCGGTTGAGGACTACCGCCGCGACGGCGACCTGACCGAGGTACGGCTCGCCGCGCGCCTCTCCGTAGACCAGTCGGGCAAGAAGATTGAGGTCGCCCGATCCGCCGGTCGAAGCGGACGAGGAGCCGGTCAGCGTGATCCCCATCGCCGCCGCCGTCTTCGGTCCGACGACGCCGTCAGCCGTGAGTCCGTTCTTCCGCTGGAAGTATTTCACCGCGGCGGTCGTCTTGCTCCCGTAGATCCCGTCCACCGTGCCGGTGTAATAGCCCCAGTTTTTGAGTTTTGTCTGTATTTGACGTACCGTCGCGCCCGTGCTCCCTTGCTTGACGGAAGCGGCTTCGGCTCCCCCTTCGGAGGGAAGGACGAAGAGGACCACGGCGCAAGCCAGGGTCAATACGGCGACGATCACGCACGCGACTTTAAGCGGTACGCGACGCGACTTTTGCGAAACATTACTTTGCATGACTCCTCCATTTTTCGATGATTTCCTTTATTTTTGAGCGATAAACGACCTCGTCCGTATGAGGGACGAAGCATAGACTCGGGTAGGCGACGCACCACCAGTTGTCGCCGGTGCCGCTCCCCAACTCGAAGACGATCGCTTCGTATACGCCGGCAAGCAGGGTCAAGTCCCCGTAGGTCTTCGTGGGGAACTTCTCCCGCCTTACCGCGACTTTCGCGCCGTAAGAAAAACCGTTCGTTTTCAGGACCGACTCGGCGAGGTCTTTCAGTTCGGTCAGACGGCTTTCCACCGCTTTTTTTGCGGATTCAAAAGAGGGGAGATCGGATAGGATCGGCGTGAGATAAGTTACTACCGCGTCGCGGACTTTGAGTTTGACCGCCTGGTCGGACGGGTCGTTGCTGTCGGCGCGGATATGTATACGCAGGATGTCTCCCGTACTTTCGGTCCGCGCGCACCCAGCCGCAAAAAGGGCGGACAACAACAGGAGCAAAACGCATAAAAACGAGATGATTTTTTTCATATCACGGAGTATTGCCGAAGCGTCGAAAAGTATACATAGGCAATAGGACAAGAGGCGGGGTACCCGATTGATCGACGAGACAATAAAAAACCTCCTTCGCTCGAACGTCGAAGGAGGTTTGTCTGACGGATATTTTTTATCAGAAGAGCGGATCGATCGGATCGGTCGGACCCATCGGGTCGGATCCGTCGTCCTTTTTGTCGTCGTCTTTGGGCTCGGTCGGCTCGTCGGACTTCGGCTCTTCGGGGACGATCCGGGTCTCGGCGCTCTCAAAGACGGGCTGGATGATCGGCTCGGGCTTTTTCTGAGCGTCTTTTTGACGGTTGAGTTTGTCGTCGATGTAGGCGTTGATCTCGTCGAGCGGTTTTTTCTCCATCAACATATCCACTTCGTCACCGTAGATGGTCTCGCGCTCGAAGAGCAGTTTTACCATCTGGTCGAGGACGTCCCTGTGTTCGTTCAGACAGGCGAGAGCGCGGGCGTAGTTTTCGTCGATGATCTTTTTGATCTCCTCGTCGATGATCGCCGCCACGTCGTCGGAGTAGCTGTTCTGCGTCTGGTAGTCCCTGCCGATGAAGACCTCTTGGTCCCCTCCGAAGAAGAGGTTGGGGAGGCGTTCGCTCATACCCCACTCGCACACCATTTTGCGGGCGAGTTCCGTCGCGCGTTTGATATCGTTGCTGGCGCCGGTGGAGATGTCCTGTATCACGATCTCTTCTGCCGCGCGGCCGCCCAGCATCATGGCGATCTCGTCGTTGAGACGATTCTTCGTCACGTGGCTGTTGTCATTCTTCGGACGGCTGAGGGTGTAGCCCGCCGCCATACCGCGGGGGATGATACTGACTTCTTGCACGGCGTCGCAGTGCTTCATACACCTTCCGACGATGGCGTGACCGGACTCGTGATAGGCGGTGATGCGTTTGTCGGATTCGGTGATGATACGGCTCTTCTTCTGCGGACCGGCGATGACCTTGTTGATCCCTTCCAGAATATCCACCATCAGGATCATCTTGCGGTCGTGTCTTGCGGCGAGGATGGCTGCCTCGTTCAGAAGATTGGCGATATCCGCGCCGGAAAAACCGCTGGTCAGACGGGCGAGGTTTTTGAAATCGACGTCGGGGGAGATGGGTTTGTTGCGGGAGTGTACGCGGAAGATCGCCTCTCTTCCTTTGACGTCGGGGATGTTGACGTAGATCTGTCGGTCGAATCTGCCCGGACGGAGCAACGCCGGGTCGAGGATGTCGGCACGGTTGGTGGCAGCCATGATGATGATCTTGTCGGTGGTGTCAAAGCCGTCCATCTGCACGAGGAGCTGGTTGAGGGTCTGCTCTCTTTCGTCGTTGCCTCCGCCGAGTCCCGCGCCTCTCTGTCTGCCCACCGCGTCGATCTCGTCGATGAAGACGATTCAGGGGGAGTTCTTTTTGGCTTGAGCAAAGAGATCGCGCACGCGGCTGGCGCCCACGCCGACGAACATCTCCACGAAGTCGGAGCCCGAGATGGAGAAGAAGGGCACGTTCGCTTCGCCGGCGACGGCTTTGGCAAACAGCGTCTTACCCGTCCCCGGAGGACCGACAAGCAGGACTCCGCGAGGGACCCTTGCGCCGAGGTCCAGGAACTTTTTCGGCGATTTCAAAAATTCGACAATCTCTTTGAGTTCTTCCTTCTCTTCTTCGGCGCCTGCCACGTCGGTGAACTTGACTTTGGTCTGCGAGGTGATGCGCGCCTTCGTCTTGCCGAAGCTGAGTGCGTTGTTGCCGCTCTTGCCGCCGCCGCGGAGGGAGAAGAACATAAGGACTGCCACCCCGGCGATCAGTACGAAGCTGATGATGGACAGGATGGTGGACCAGTTGGTGCCGCTGTTGGGGTCGTTCAGGAGGACGTAAGCTTCGGGCGGGACGGGTCCGGTGTAGGTCGTGCCGTTCTGCTCGGCTTCCGCCTTGGCGGAGAGCATTTCGTCGTAGCGTGCCGTCACGTCGTCGGTGATCGTGTTGCGCGAGGGGACGACGACGTTGAAGTCGCTCTTTTTCGCGCTCTTTTTGAATTCCGCAAGGGAATAGTTATTGCCTTTCAGTCTGCCCTCGGCGGCGTTGGCGTCGTAAACGAGAAGAACGCGCGCCTTGTAGCTTCCGGTCATGATGACGCCCTGCACTCTGCCCTCTTCCACATAGGAAAGGAACTCGGAGTAGGAGAGATCGGGGACCTTGTTACCATTGAGGGTGACGACAAGGATGATCGCCACGACGACTACGATTACGATCGCCGCAAGCATAATGAAGAGAGATCTGCGGTTGGATTGTTTGTGTTCTGGCATTTTCCTCAAATTTTCCTTACTTAAAAGTCTTTAGTAGTATAGCACAGGCAAAAGCGCTTTTGCAACAAATTACGCTTTTTCATTGCAAAATATTCCCGCAAAGCGGTCGCAAGTGGTGGGCGCACGGTCAAAAGGCGGAAACGACGGACGCTTTTTCTATATTGTATGCGCGGAAGAGTAATTTAGTCTTAAAAGTCGAACGAGCCGCGCGACCTTCTCGGCGACGAGCGCGGAGGTGGACAGAACGGTGTTATTGTCCGCGTGGACCAGAGAGGACAGATTGTCGCTCGATCGCTCGGCGACGACGCCCAGAACGCCGATATCGCCGAAGGGACCCCAGTTTTTGTTGAGGGCGGCGCCGGCGCGGAGACCTTTGACCGAGACTTTCACCCTGCCGACATCCTTTTTTTCGCCCAAACACGCGTCCACGGCGATCACGACGCTCCCCGCGTGATGACGACGGACGTGAGCGACATAGAGCGGGAAGTTGAGCCCGTTGACCGGGCGAGCGGTCCGCCCGTATACAAAGGCGTCCACGTCGAACTTTTCTATCAAAAGATCTCCGACCGTCGGACCGAGACTGTCACCGACGACGCCGGAGGTCCCGATGCAAACGACGACGGGCTTGCAAATATATCGTTCCATATCGAGGGAGTCTTCCCAAAGCGCGTGAAAAAATACCGTCCGGGCAAGAAGTGTTTTTATAAAGTCGATCCATATCGCGCATTGCGAATTGTCCAAGCGTCGTCATTCTGAGAGTAGTCGAAGAATCACAGGTGACGGCGAGTGAGTTTCGTCCAAAGACGAATGAGTTTCCGCTTGCGCGGAGTGCAAATTGCCGAAGGCAATCTGCAAATTTGCCGTATGATTTTAATTGCAACAAAAACCAACAGGAGGACTTCACCTATATGGCTATATTAACACAAGACGTACTTTTTAAGCAAACGGTAATGCGAGACGCACAAAGAAGAGGCGTAACCCGTGAATTTGCATACCTTTATGCGGTTTTAACATATTGACTTCAGTTGAATAAAGTATTATAATGAGAAAAAGATCGTTTTTTGCGGTCTGTTTTAAAATCAAGAAAAAGGAGTTTTGTTATGGACAAGAAATATGACGTGATCGTCGTCGGCGCCGGCAACGGCGGTCTGGCGGCCGCTGCGCACGCGTCCCATGCCGGACTCAAAGTGCTTCTGTTGGAAAAGCACAATCTCCCCGGCGGATGCGCGACGAGCTTTGTACGCGGCAGATTCGAGTTCGAGCCCTCTTTGCACGAACTGTGCAGCGTCGGCACGGAAGAACACCCGGATGCCGTCTACAAAGTCTTCGACGAAGTGGGCGCCAAGATCAACTGGCGCTACGAGTACAGTCCTTTCCGCGTGATCTTGCAGGGAGAAAACGGGTACGACTACACGATGAAGGGCGGTCGTGACGGCTTTATTTCCAGCATGGAAGAGGCGGTCCCCGGCAGCGCCAAGGGCGTGAAAAAGTTCTTCGACCTCAAAGAGAAGATCGACGCGGCGATGGACTACATCGTGTCGATGAAAGGCAAGCCCGACCCCAAAGTCATGATCACCAAGCATGCGGAGTTTATGAAAGTGGCTTCGCACTCGGTCGAGTCGGTCCTCAAGGCGTGCGGCGTGCCGAAAAAG
>JAFVAC010000018.1 GCA_017476265.1 Clostridia bacterium | reverse complement strand
TGTTTGAGAGTTGTGTTATTCTATAAGGGTTAAAAACCAAGTAGTATTTATGTGCTGTGCTAACGGCGTTTGAGAGTTGTGTTATTCTATAAGGGTTAAAAACCATTGTTACAGGCAATGAAACACAATACCTGTTTGAGAGTTGTGTTATTCTATAAGGGTTAAAAACATCCATTGCCAGTTGTGTAAAGTAGTTGTTGTTTGAGAGTTGTGTTATTCTATAAGGGTTAAAAACCGGAGAGAGTGGGACTCCGAGATATCACAAGTTTGAGAGTTGTGTTATTCTATAAGGGTTAAAAACAGGCGTCAACCACGCGCAACGAATAAAGCCGTTTGAGAGTTGTGTTATTCTATAAGGGTTAAAAACTGACGACGGTAACTATATCATCCACAATCTGTTTGAGAGTTGTGTTATTCTATAAGGGTTAAAAACTTACGCTACAAGCGAAGAGCGATTTCAAATGTTTGAGAGTTGTGTTATTCTATAAGGGTTAAAAACATTCATCTTTCGTTATGTCTTCAGGTAACCGTTTGAGCGTTGTGTTAATCAATAAGCGGAGAATAGGCAGAAGTCTCGGGAGAATGATATTGGTTCGGTTTCGTTTGATTTTGAAGGAACGTGCGTGGTACAATAGGGGCAATAAGGGGAAAGAAGGAGTCAAGGGATTATGGATATAAGAGAGTTTTTGGAGACGTCGTATACGGCGTATCATGCGGTCGGGAATGCGGAAGAGAGACTGGTCGGAGAGGGGTTCGTGGAGTTGGATCCCGGTGCGGAGTGGGAGATCAAGGAGGGCGGAAAGTACTATTGCAAGGTCAACGGGAGTGCGATCTTCGCCATACGCATAGGAAAGGCGGACGGAGATCTGACCATTGCGTGCGCGCACACCGACAGTCCGTGTTTGAAGGTGAAGGGCAAGGCGCTTTTGGACAGTCCGGAGGGGAAGCGAATCAATGTGGAAAAATACGGTGGGCTGATCCTGTACAGCATGTTGGATATCCCGTTGCGGATCGCCGGAAGGGTATTGGTCCGCACCGAAAGGGGGGTGGAGAGTCGTCTTGTGAAGAGCGACTTTTCCGTCAACATCCCGTCCCTGTGCATCCACCACAATCCCGACGTGAACGACAAGTTCGCCCTCAACGTGCAGAGCGATATGCTACCGCTGTTGGGCGACGCGGAGGACGTCTATACTGCGATCGGGGTGCCGGACGCTCTTGACGCCGATCTGTACGTCGTGCCCGACGTCAAGCCCTATTTGAGCGGGAAGGAGGGGAAGTACCTCGTCAGCCCGCGTATCGACAATCTGACGAGTGTGTACGCCTGTATCGAAGGGATCGTCACCGCCGAGCCGGCGGGTATTGCGGTGGCGGCGTGCTTCGACAACGAAGAGATCGGGAGCGGAACCAAACAGGGGGCGGAGTCGGCATTTTTGCCGGAGCTTTTGCATAGGGTGATGACGGCGCTTGGTCGGGACGAGGCGTCTTACGCCAAAGCAAGACGGGACGGACTGGTCCTCAGCGTGGACAACGGACACGCCGTCCATCCCGCTCACCCGGAGAAGAGCGACGTCGCCGAAAAAGTCTACTTTAACGGCGGTATCGTCATCAAGCACCACGCCAATTATGCCACAGACGGTCTGTCTTCGGCGAAGATCAAGGCGATCCTGCTTGACGCCGGGATCCCCTATCAGGACTACTACAACCGAAGTGATCTCCGTTGCGGCGGGACGCTCGGACTCCTTGTGGCAAAACAGCTCGTAATGTCCGTCGCGGATATCGGACTGGCGCAACTTGCCATGCATTCCGCCGTGGAGACGGTGGGGAGCGAGGATATCGCTCGTATGACGGGGTGTATCCGGGCGCTTTTTGCGGCGAGCAAGGAAAACCGGCTTTGAATCGCTTCACGCCCTTTCGCGAGAATGGGGTTCGAGCAGCTTTCCGACAGGCAGAAAAAAGACGTCTTGACAGCCTTTCCCGACGTATTTTATAATTTTTAATGTGACGAACGCTTCGGATTTTTCCCGAACGCACAAAAAAACGGCGGATTTTTTCGTAAGGAGCTATTTATGGACAAAAAGATCATTGTCGCCGGCGCAGGACACGGCGGCGTTGCGGCGGCGGCTCTACTCTCCAAAGCGGGATTTGACGTCACCGTCTATGAGAGACTCCCGGAGGAAAAACTCGGGCACGACTGGTTTGACGCGATCAATCCGGCAGTCTTTAAGGTGGTCGGGTGTCCGCATCCGGAAGAGGTCGGCATTCCTTGGAAGTGGCGCGCCGACGTGACGTATTTCGGACCCAACACGTCCGACGAGCACAAGATCCCTCAGCGATTCAAAAAGCCCCAAGACATCGAGATCATCATGGAGCGGCGGGATATCTATCGACTCTTGTGCGGGTACGCTAAAGAGTGCGGCGTGCGATTTGTATATGAGACGACGATCAAGGGACCCATCGTGGAAAAGAACCGCGTGACGGGCATATCCACCGACAAAGGGGACTTTTTTGCCGACTTGATCATAGACGCCGCGGGGCTCAACTCGGTCTTGCGGACCAAACTCCCCGACGAGATGCACATTCAAAAACAGATCCTAAAAAACGAGCGGATCTTCACTTATCGCGCTTTTTACGACCTTCCGGTCGATCCCAACTCGGTCGAGGACGTCTTCAAGGTGATGTTCGATCCCGATCCGGGGGAGTTCAGCCTGTCCTGGATCTATACGCAGGAAGACTACACCGACCTCTTGATCGGACATATCGTCCCGCCGACGGAGGAGGAGATAGAGACGATCGCCGAGACCTATCGCAAGACCAACCCGCAACTGGGCAAAAACCGCTTCCGCGGCGGGCAGACGGTCCCCATACCTTTCCGTCGCCCCTTGTCGGTATTGGTCGCGGACGGGTACGCCGCCATCGGCGACGCTGCCTTTATGACCATGCCGCTTAACTGCTCCGGAATGAGCGTCTCCATCGAGACCGCCAAGATCCTCGCCGACGCGATCATAGCCGACGAGACGAAGACGTTTAGCGCGGAGACCCTTTGGAAGTATCAGTACGATTTTTACCACAAGATCGGCAAGAATATGGCGCCCATCGCATTGGTCAAGGACATGATCATCAGCCTCCGCAAAGAGCAGATCGACTACGCCTTCGATCGCGGGATCATCACCCGGAGAGAGCTGTCCATCACGGCGTATCAGCACAGTATTTGGGAGTTCTTACATTTCGATCCCAAACTCATCGTGCGCGGGTTCCGGCTCCTGAAAGATAAAGAACTGACTAAAAAAGCGTGCGGCGTAGTCGCCGACGCCGTCGCGTCCTTTTCGCATATGGGACGCCTACCGAAAAAGTACGACCGTGACAAGGTCGTCAAGTGGGCGGACAAGTACGACGAGATCTACACCCGACGCCTGTCGAAGCTCTTTCCCGAACAAGCGGAATAATTTATATCAAGGGTCAAAAAGGCATAGCGAGCCCGCTATGCCTTTTTGATGGAAGAATTGCGCCGCCATCGTGGTCTATATGAAATATAATTCATATTTATTGACAAAAACGATATATATGATTATAATACGAATTGAAAGCGGAGCGCGACCGAAAAGCCGTAAAAAGACGCTATCATTTTTAAGGAGCGGTTAGTTGTGACTAACCAAAACGCGACCATCCGTACCCGTACAATAGGCGATACGGAAAGAGAAGAGGTGAAGAAATGAAATACCACATCGAAAAGAACACCGTGCAAGAGACTCTCGTCATCCCGCTATACGGCAGAAAACTTTGCACCGAACAGTTCCCGAATCTATTCAGAGACGAAAAGGCGGTGGAACTCATCGACAGGCTCGATTACGACTTTTCCGAACTGGAAAAGAATAGCAAGAGTTTTGCGCACCGCTTCGGCGCGTTGGAAGTGGCGATGAGAGAGAACGACCTTATGTGCGAGGTCAAGGACTATTTGAAGGAGCACCCGAAAGCCGCCGTCGTCAATCTCGGATGCGGGCTCGACCAAACGGCGGAAAACTGCGACAATGGGGAGTGCCGTATTTACAACCTCGACCTGCCCAACGTGATGGACGTTCGGAATGCGCTCCTGCCGGAAAAGGACAGAGTGAAAAACGTCGCTTGCGACCTGAACGATACTTCGTGGTTTGAAAAGATCGACGCGTCAAACGGCGTCGTCTTTATCGCGGCGGGCGTCTTTTATTATTTCAAAACCGAGGATATTAAAAAACTGTTTTCGTCGATGGCAAAGCACTTCGAGGGCGGCAGGCTCGTCTTTGACTCGGCAAACAAGCGCGCGGTCAAAGTGATGTTGAAGACGTGGGTCAAAGAAGCGGGTATCACTTCGATCGAGGACTATTTCAGCGTTTCGGACGTCAAAAAAGACCTCGCACCGTGGTTCGATAAAGCAAAAGTGACAAGCAAAGGCTATATGCTCGGGTACAACGACCTGAAAGATAAGTCCGTGCCGAAACTCTTTCGTTTGCTCTCAAAGATCGGCGACGGTTTTATGAAAATGCAGATCGTAAAGATAGAATTTTGAGGTGAAAGATGACTTGGCTTGTTACGATAGGTCTATCTTTACTCATGATGGTCGGACTTTTCCTCATACTGTGGGGTGCGGTCGGCTTTGTGCAGAACAAGAAGTTTTTCACGTCCGCGCCTAAGGATGTGCAAGCCGCTATCGAACCGAAAGAGGAACGGTTCAAGGGGCAGCGCGTCGTCGGATGGGTCATCATGATTTTGGGACTGCTGCTCTTGATAGGACCGATCGTTTTCGGCGTCTACGACGGAGTAATTAGGGGATTCGGGTATTGGATGTTCTTTGCGCGGCTTTCCATCATGCTCGTCTCGCAAAAGGTGTTCGACATTCTGTTTTTCGATCTGTTTTTGTTGTGCCACTCGAATTTTTTCCCGCACTACTATCCGGAAACGAAAGGTTTGGTCGGACCGCACCAATTCGGCTTTAATTACAAATCGCATATCGTACAAACGATTATTCTGATCGGCGCGGCGTTTCTTTTAGCCTTTGTCGGGACGTTATTTTAAGAAGAGGGGATTATGAAATACGCGGGAATGCCGATGGGAATGTGGGCGTTATTCAAGGGCAGTTTTCAAAAGAATCTGACCGAGGTTTACGGCTATGCCACAATCGACTCGAAAGAGATGACGAAAAGGGCGAAGAAAAGATTCAAAGAGATCATAGCCTCCCTTCCCGACTTTGAAAAAGGCGATCGCTTTAAGATGAATATCGTCTCCTGCGCGCAGTTTGCGGCGTTCTATCAGCAACTGACAGAAAAGCCGTCGCTTGAAAAGACGACCGAGTATTATAACAAGTCGATGATGATAAAGCCGATGAAGTGGTTTTGCCGCATGGCAGGCAAAAAGAAGTTTTCAAAAGGCGATATGGACGGCATGAAGAAAACGGAAAGCTTCCGCGCCGCCGACCGCAATCCGTACTCGTGGAATATGACGTTCGAGCCGTTTTCGGACGGGAGCGGGTACTGCGCCAAATTCACAAAGTGCGGTATTTGCACATTGATGAAGGAATTGGGAATATCGGAAGCGACGCCCGCTTTGTGCGCGCTGGACTACGCTATGAGCGAGGCGGGCGGGGCGAGCGTCTTTACAAGAGAATATACGCTTGCTTTTGGTGGACCGTATTGCGATTGCAATTATCACAAAAAATAGAGAGGAGGAGCTATGTCGAAAAAAGCATCGGAATTTCAAGAAAAAGTTATGCCGCTGATGTACAGCGGGAAGGGCATTTTCAAACCGCTGAACACCGGGAAAATCGACGAAAACGTATCTTGCGTTCGGGAATACATCGCCAATATCTTTTTCTACACGGAAAACGGCACGACGATCATGATCGACGCCGGATACAATTATCCGCGTTTGAAAGAAAAGATGGGGTGGCTCGGGCTCGATCCCGCCGAAATAAAGCACATTCTCATCACCCATCAGGATACCGACCACGTCGGCGCGGTGGAAAGAGACGGCGACGGACTTTTCAAGAACGCAAAACTGTACATCGGCGAGATCGAAAACAAATATCTCACGGGAGAAAAAAGGCGGAAAGTCATATACGGATTGTATAAGTTGCCGTACGTCACCATAGACAACGAAAAGAGACTCGTTCATGACGGCGAAGTTTTTTATATCGAAGATATAAAGATCGAGTGTTTTTTGGTGCCGGGACACACCTGGGGACACATAGACTACCTCATCGACGACAGATATCTCTTTACGGGAGACACCATTTGGTTCGGCGCGGACGGCGGGTACAGTTTTATCAATATGCTTGCCGAAGACAACGATCTCGCCAAGAAGTCTCTCGCCGAATTGGAAAACAAATTGAGAGAAAGAAAACTCTCCCCCGTAATCATCACCGGGCATACCGGCTGGTCGGACGATCTCGAGTTTTGTTTCGCTCATAAAGATAAATACTGTAATTCTTGGAAAAAACAAAAACCCGTCGATCCGAACGCGCCCTATAACGGCTACGACGAAAAGGACGACGTGGAAGAAAACGTAGGTAAGGGGTATTTACCTCGCGCATACGATTGTAGGAGTCAAAAATGAAATACGTCGGTTTGTATTGGTCGCTGTTTGCGCCGAAGATAAAAAAGAGTATCCGCAAAAGGTTTGGAAATGATCTTGCCGAAAAGTCGATCAAAGACGGGAAGTCGGAGTACAGAAGACTGCTATCAGACGCGGACGACCTCGGAAAAGGCAATCCCATGGCGACCAACGCCTACTTTGCTTACGTCTTCGCCGCCGCATGGCTCGGGAGCGAAAGGAAGATCGCGCCCGACGATATGGCACTCGTCATGGCGGACGTATTGACAAGCCAACCGCTTAAATTCTACTTCGGTTTGACGGATATAAATACGCCCAAAGGCGAAAAGAAGTGGGAACGGGACATGAAAAAGTATCAGGCTTGGTACGAGAAAAACAAGGAAAAATATCCCGTCAACTGGGTGGTCAACTTCGACGAAAACGCGCATAAGAAAGGCTCGTATTATTACTTTACGCGTTGTCCGATCTGCGAGTTTTGCGCACGCGCCGGGATATCCGAACTGATGCCCGCACTCTGCTCGACGGACAAAATAATGTTTGAGCTGCAACACGGCAGACTCTACCGGGAAAACACGATCGCTTCGGGCGGAGCGGTATGCGACTATTGGATCGTCGGCGACAGAGAGTCCGATAAGACAGGAGCGAGATGAAAAGACTGTACGAGACGAAAATATCGGATATAAGATGGTATTTTTACGACGTCCCGGGCAACGTCGGCTGGATCGCCTATATCGTGTGCTTGATACTCGGCTTCGTCGGACGCGGAGAGAACAGAGCGATCAATATCGTTGGGATCGTCCCCGCCGTATTTATGCTTGTCGGCATTGCCGAACTCGTCGCCGAACGGATAGAAAATCTCGATCGGATATTGCCGCTTTCACGCTTATTGCGCGGGTTCGGGGCGTTAACGCTCGGTGGCTTGCTCGGGTCCGTCGTGGGACTTGTCGCGGCGGTTTTGGACTTCAACGCGGTCTATCTCATTATGGCGATCGGCGGCGCGTTGTGCTTTGTCTTCGGCGGTTTGTTGTTGATCGGATATAAAAGAAAGAAGGAGGATTTATGAGACCGGACTATAAAAATTGGGTACCCAAAAGTTTGGTCGTAGGATTTTGGTCGGGGACGCTCGCGGCGGCGGTCTGCGCGGTCGTTTTCGCCCTGATCGGCTTTGTGGGGAGTTTTGTGTGGGCGGTTGCGCTGTTTATCGTCTTTGCCGTTGTCGCCGTCATTTTAGGGATCGTCGGCGCGTATATGCAGATCTGGCACGACGCCTTTTCTTACACCGGAAAAAGGCAACTGTCCCGTCGCATTATAGACAAAATTGCAAAGAAGGTCTCTTTGCCCGAGGGCGGGAAGTGCCTGGACGTCGGGTGCGGAAGCGGCGCTCTGACCATAGCCGTTGCGAAAGCGAACCCCGCGGCGAGCGTGGTGGGCGCGGACAGATGGGGGAAGGAGTACGCGTCCTTTTCCAAAGCGCTTTGCGAAGACAATGCGAAAGCGGAAGGCGTGCAAAACGTCACGTTCGAAAAGGGAGACGCGACTGAATTGTCCTATGCGGACGAGACGTTCGACGCGGTCACGAGCAACTATGTCTATCACAACATTCCGTCAAAGGACCGACAAGCGATTTTGCTTGAAACTTTGCGGACGCTGAAAAAGGGCGGCGTGTTTTACATTCACGACCTCTTTACGAAAGGAAAATACGGCGATATGGATTCGTTTCTCAATACGTTGAAGAAGATGGGCTATGAAAAAGTCGAACTGATCGATACGACGGACGGGACCTTTATGACCGAGAAAGAGGCAAAGATGTTGTTTTTGACCGGCTCGGCGCTTCTTATGGGAAAGAAGTAAAAAAGGAGAACGAGGATACGGATTGACGGAACAAAAAAGGCATAGTGTAAGTGCTGTTCCATTAGGGATTTTATGAAAAACTAAAAATCAATGGTAATTACACTTTCAAGCGGTGGGCATTCAAGGATTTGGATAGTTTCAAGTCCTTGTTTGTTATTATTTTATAAAAACATTCATAAAAGCGCTTTGCAGTATTGAAATATTTTATAATATATGCCATAATTATAATGGTAGGGTGTATCCTTGTCAAACAATCAGAGTATTGGACATTCAGCCACAAAGATACAACTGCTAAAAACACAATCATATTGTACATCAAGGAGATACAATCATGAAAAGATACTTGATTGTTTTGTTGCTTTTAAGCGTTTGTATCATTGGGTTTGCGGCTTGTTCTCAAGGGGGCGGAACTAATGTTGAGATAACGACGTCCAAAGCGGGAAAAGTCGCAGTCAACCTGTATGACCAAACGCTACCTGCCGACAAATTAGTCCCGTCCACACAACTGACGCCGCTTGTCAGAACGACCGACAAGTCTATCACTGACGACGCCACCGGGATGCATCGTATCATTATACGTACGCAAGGCGAAGGCACACTGACGACCTCTACGGACAAAGCAACGGAAGGCGCGACGGTCACGTTCACCGCCACACCCGCAACCAACTGGAGATTTGTTTCCGTTACCGTAAACGGGGAGCTCTTGCTAAATAACGGCACTTCCTTCGTTATGCCCGCTCAAGACGCGAACGTCGTCGCCACTTTTGCGGATATGCGCCACGCCGTAGTCGTTGGTGACCATATCGTAGCGGATTGGGGAGAGCTCCGCGATGACTATTATATGAGCACCGCCTATACTATCGTTGCGGGACAGCGGTATGAGTTTACCGTCGATTATCAGGAGGACAACCATTATTACGAGGACAAAGACGTCCTTTGCCGTTCGAGGGACGGAAACGAGATCCTCGCAACCGTTACCAAAGTCGGCGACGGGAGATATGCGTTCATCGCGCCCGACAGTGACTGCTGGGTGACGGTCACAACACACGAGTATCGCCATATAGACGCCGTCAAGGTGTTCACCTCTTCATACGATTGGGGCATATCCTCCGAGCAAGATTACACCGATTATTTTACCGTCGAAATCACGGCAGACGGGCGACCTTACACGTACGGTGATTTAATAACAGATAATGCGGAAGTGTGTATCACCCTCTCGTCTAAACTTGATTTTACGGTAACGGGAATAAACAGGGGCAACGGCTATCTCGTACAATACGAGAAAGACGGCTCTGACGATCAATATACTTTTACATTGGATTTCAGCGCACAGTCGCTTGGTATCGAAATCGAACTATCCGAGCAACCGTTCGCAGTCAACTGTCCGCAAGCCGAACACGGCAACGTATCTTGCGACAAAGCGGCTGCGTTTGCCGAGGATATCGTCGTTGTCACCGTTACCCCTGACGAGGACTACGCGCTCTATACGCTCAAATATAGCGACGGACAAGCAGAATATGAGATTTATGAGCAAGACGGCGTTTATTCCTTTGAAATGCCCGATTCCGATGTAACGATAACTGCCATGTTCGTTTCAAACACCGCAATCGCTTGCTCCATAAAGGCTTACGATATGAGCGACGAACGTTATATTGATTTGACGGACGCGATCGCCTCGCTGGAATACGCGGGAAGATCGTATCCTGTGACGGATGGATCGTTGTTGTTCTTTGACGAAAGTCTGATCGGACAAACCGTTGAGATAAAAGTTTCCTTGGATAGTCATTATTATATGCAAAAAGTGCAATACGTGGATGGGGACGGCAACCATTATGGCGAGATTGGGCGAAATG
Source organism: Clostridia bacterium (assembly GCA_017476265.1). Classification (GTDB taxonomy): domain Bacteria; phylum Bacillota; class Clostridia; order Christensenellales; family DTU072; genus CAG-1782. The sequence continues at coordinate 19,570 of JAFVAC010000018.1, read as the reverse complement.
AATGGGGGGACGGGACGATCAGCCTCCATTTGACGGTGCAAGAAGAAGATTTCGGCATCGTCTTACGCGTGTATGCTTAGTGAGGTACATTATGAAAAAAGCACGTAAATATTTTTTATTTGTTATTCCGTTCGTGTTGGCTCTGGCGTTTACGTTGTCGGGTATAGCGGGTATAACGACGGCGACAGTCGCCTATGCCGCCGATAAAACGACCTATACTCGTCAAGGCGATACGGTATGGTTCGGGTATTATCCGCAGGCCAAGGCTACCGACGAGGAACTATCTAAGATGAGCGCGACCGCGGATGAAAACGGCTATTTCACTTCGGGTAAGGACAAGTTCGTCAAGGTGACGAGCGCAAATCCGCAGTTTCACTCAGAGACGGCGGACACCGATTATATCCCGTTTGACGACGACAGCCAACCCGTCCCGGGCGCTACGTATTACTTCAAGGTTGAGCCCATCGAATGGAAAGTGATGGTGGACGACGCGGATAATAACGCGGTCAAGTTGGTTTCCAAAAAGTACCTGGATACGTACTTTTGGCTGTCCGCCGACAACGTGCAGGAAAGTGGTTGGGCAAAGTATAACGTCGCAGAGGGCGTGCCCGCCAATACGTCCGCCAGCAGTTGGCGATACAGCGAGATGCGCGCTTGGCTCAACGACGGATTTTTGAACGCCGCCTTTTCGGCGGACGAGCAAAAGAGTCTGTACGTGTTTGCCAACGTCAACACCATCGACTATCGCAAAGACGATCCCGATACCGTCGTCAACGACTACGTCGCCGTAGGCGATCGTTCGGATTACGACGCGGCGGGGGACGACGGCAGACCCACCGATTACGCCATCGTCAAGGGCGCGACTTGGTGTTACAACAAAGACCATATTTACTACTGGGTCAATTCTCTCTATTCTACCTTCGGCTCGGGATACGTGCGGTTGTATCGCCATGACGAACACGAAAAGGTGGCGTCCGTAGACTCGGTCGAAGCGGTCCGTCCTATCGTCTACGCCAAGCGCGGCGACGCCAAGATTTTGGCGACCGCTACGCAAAAAGAAGAGAAACAAGCTAACCTGCTTCTTATCTTCGGTATCATTGCCGCGATAATCGGCGCGGGCGCGGCGGTGCCGATGATGGTAATAACGAGCGCACGGTATAAAAAGTTACCTGCCGAACAGAAGAAAGGCAAGTTCCCATACAAAAAGCACGAAGTTCCTCTCATGGCCTGCGGGCTCGTCCTTCTGATCGGCGGACTTTTAATGGTATTCCTTCCGATAGCGATAAACGGCGGCGGCAGCGGCGGCGGACAATTGCAGCCGGGTATCTACGTGCAACAAGGCTCTTACGGCGGCGGACAACAAGGCTCGACGGCGTTTCGCCTCAACGCCGACGGTACGTACAATCATGCTGGGTATTACGATGGCAATTCCACCGTTTGGGACAACGGCGGCACGTGGTCGCAAAGCGGATCAACGGTGACGTTTGTCGCCAAGGGCAATCCAATGACCCCCGCAGGTTATACGGTCACCGCGACCATCTACGACGGCGGTTCGTCCTTCGGCTCGGGCGGCGAGCGATTCAAACGCACCGGCTGAAAACGACAATCATATACTCAAAAAAAGATTAGGGTGTTGAAATCTTCAGCACCCTAATCTTTACAAAGAGTGTTTTTGTGATATACTACGTCAAAGTACCGCGAAAGCAAAAAATTAGCAAAAAACTTCTTCACTTCCCAAAATCGGAAAGTGAACAAGTTGAATTTTCAATGATATGGTGTAGCAGGCTGACCTTTTGATAAAGGTGTAGCCTACTACACCAAACGTTGTTTGGTCGTAGACCTCTATCGAGGCTTTTGTCCACTTAAACAATCACTTACAACTTTGTCGGAGCCGTCGAAATCCCTGACTTCGACTGAAACAAACAAGAGAAAAGGCGCAACATCACGCCACGCCTGATTCCCTCAAAGGACAGCCATATCGAAAAATCCCTAACGGAAGTGCGGTTACACTATGCCTTTTTTGTTTGGCGCGCCATAGGGGGTCACTCGAAGTCTTCAATACCGATTTTAAGTAATGTCTATGCATAATAGCCAATATGTTTTCAGGGTTTGGTCGTCCCTCGTCAGATTTGCCCAAAGGGCAAATTTGCGAACCTAAGAGGTTCTCACTTACCTATGACGGAACAAAAAAGGCATAGCAAATACGCTATGCCTTTTTTGTTTGGCGCGCCATAGGGGGTTCGAACCTCTAGCCTTTGGTTCCGTAGACCAACGCTCTATCCAGTTGGGCTAATGGCGCAGAAAACGGTGAAAATCCGTTAACGACAATATTATAGTCGGGTGGGGGAAAAAAGTCAATAAAAAACACGGGTGTTTCGCATTTTTTATTTTTCGATTAAAAAAGGGTGATGGGTTTTTCGGAAGCGCGAGCGACGGTCAGGGCGTAATAAGTGCCGCCGACATTGATCGGAGTGCCATCATCGGCTTCGAGGGGAGTTCGCACGCCGTCCCACAGGAGGAGCAACTCATCGCATTCGGCTACGATGTAGTCGGTACAACTCTTGTAGCCGTCGCACTCGATCAGACGATCGGCTTGGGCAAGCGCTTGAAAAAAGGCGTCTTTGTCGGCGTGTTCGAGGGCGAATTCTTCCTTGGGCTTTGGCAATACGGCTGAGATCTTTATGCCGCACCGGACCGCTTCTTGCCGGAAGATCTCGTCCGCCCCGTCCGCCATACCGCAATAAAGAACGCCGTCGCCGCCTTCGGAAAAATGGGCTCGGATCTTTTCACGGACCGTCCGTTCGGAGAAGTCCGGAATGCGCCTCAGGTCGATGTGTCCGCTGCAACCGTACGATCTCATCGTCACTCTTCGTAGGCGCGGAGCCTTTCGGTCAGTCCTCTGCGTACCCAGTCCACGACGTCGGCGGGCGCGGTCACTTTCAGATCGGGCGCAAGTTCGCACAACCAGGCAAAGAAGGGCGGGCACAACTGCACCTCTGCCGAAAAGGTCACATAGCCGTCGGCGCCGCGGGTCAGAACGAGATCTTTTCCGAACTTGTCATAGACGACTCCGAGGGTCCTGTTGTCGTCCCGGACGGAAAAAGTCACCTTTTTCGACTCGCCCGTGTACATATTGAACCATATTTTTTTGTCGGCGAGGCGGGCGATCTTTTCGCGCGTCTTTTCGTCGATCGACTCCTCCACGATCTCGACCTTCTCCATACGGTCTATGCGGTAGGGGGAGGCGTTCCCGTACTTGTCATTGAATCCGACGAGGTAGTAGTTCTCTTCCGAAAAGGCGGTAAAGACCGGGCTAACGACGTACTTTTTGCCCTCTTTTCGGTAGACTTTCAGACGACGGTTGTCGTAGTCGAAGTATAAAAACGAGACCTTTTTTTTCTGTTGGATGGCGGTCAGAATGGTGTCCACCGAGTAATAGATGGACTCGTTGGCGCTCTTGGCGGTGTTGAACTTGACGATGTTCTTTTTCAGGACTTCCGCTTGCCGACTCCCGGCGAGGCGAGAGATCCGATCGGTCAGATCGACGGTCTTTTTGTCGGTGATAAAGCCCGCCGCCTGTACCGCGTCCAGCAGAATGTGCAGTTCCGGCTCGTCAAAACTGCGATTGACGACGTAGTAGCGGTTGCTTCTCGAGCGTTCTTGCAGGACCTCGAAGCCGTAGGCGTTGAGCATCTTGACGTCGTCATACAAGGTCCTACGGTCACACTTCATACCCTTTGACGCCAGTCGCTGTAAGATGGCGACGGTCCCGAGCGGATTCTTTTCGTCCGTTTCGGTAGATAACATTTCCCACAACATCAGCAGTCGGACGCCATTGTGACTCTCTTTCATATCGTCCTCCTCGACTTGACGGCACGGGTGGCAAAAAAGGTCGGGATCGTCAATTCGTTCAGCCTGCCGCTCCCGTTGTAGTCTTCGTACAGATCGGTCAGAATAAAGCCCGCTTTCAGCTGTCCGCCGATCTGCTCTTCCAGCCCGTGCGAAAACTGCATTCCGCAGTCGTCTTCTTCCAGTTGTTTTCTCTGTTCGGGGTCCCGCAATGGGTTAAACGGGAGCCTATTCAATATTCTTTCTTCTTTTTCGTCGGTGATAAAGTTGACCCCGTTGTCCAGTCCGCACAAGAGGACTCCGCCGGGTTTTAACACGCGCGCACATTCCAAAAAGATCGGCTCTACCTTTTCCACATAGCAGTTGCTGACCGGGTGAAACACAAGGTCGAAAGACTCCGACAAAAAGGGCAGCGGCTTGGTCATATCGGCGCGGACGAGGGTGACGTCGTACCCTTCCCGATCGGATACGAGCCGCTCGCTCGCGAGTTGCTTTTGCGAGTAGTCGAGGACGGTACACTCCGCTCCGAGCGCGGAAAAGATCGGGATCTGCTGTCCTCCGCCGGAGGCAAGTCCGAGTACCTTTTTCCCACGCAGCTCGCCGAACCACTCGTGCGGGACGGGCTTGGTCGGCGTGAGCAAAACGTCCCACACGCCCTCTTTCGCACGCAAAAAGGTCTCGTGTGAAACGGGCACGCCCCACTCCCAGCCCTCTTCGATCCATCTGTCGATGGTCTCGGCGTTTATGTCCTGATAGTCTTTCTGTATCGTGTTTTCCATTCGTTTTTCCTTCTTCTTTCAGTATAACCCAACAAAAGAAAAATGGCAACGTTTCCAAGCGAAAGTCAGGTTATTTGTAGAGGTAGAGGTCCACGTCGATCTTCGTGCGGGTGTCGTGGCAGAAGTCGATGACCGTCATCGACGGTGCGAGGCAGGGGGTGATCTCCTTTACGCACAGTTCGGGCACGACCGACAGAAAGAACTCGACCTCGTTGTTGTTTCGGATGTCGTTCAGGACGTCGATTTTGTCGAGGAGGGGCGAGACGGTCTTGTCCATCTGATTTTCGGTGTAGACGTCGTAGTCCTCGCAAGTACAGCCCTCCCAGTGCGCGAAGTCGAATCTCGTCCCGTCGCGGCGCAGGTCGCCTTTCTTCCAGGATCGGTCGGGTCGGATGCCAAGGCGTTCGGTCACGACGTCGGGATCGAAAGTCCCCACGATGTAAAAGGACGTTTTGCAAGTGTTTTTCATGGTTTCACCTCACGGAGTTATAACTTGGTTACGGCGTCCAGACAGAGCGACAAAGCAAGGTCGCGGCTGGATATGCCAAAGGATCTCATATCGTAAGAATCGGGGTCGGCGAGGGTGTCGCCGGTGTAGAGGATCTGTCCGAAGTCCGCCCCACGGAACCGGGCGCAGGCGGCGAGAGCGGCGCATTCCATCTCCACGACCGAACAGCCCTCTTGGCGGCGATAGGCGACTTTTTCTTTGGTCTCGCGGAAAAACCCGTCCGTCGTCCAAGTGAGGACTTTACGAAACGGTAAGCCGTGCTCGTTAAACGTCCTTTCGATCGCGGCAAGGGCGGTGGGGGAGAGGTCGATGAATCTCGTCGGCGGAGCGTAGTGATAGGACGTCCCTTCGTCCCGAAGGGCGCGCGTAGGGACGAGAAAGACGTTCTCGTCGAAGGCGTCCAGCGTACCGCAACAGCCCGCGGAGATCACCTTTCTTACACCGTAGCCGATGAGCCAGTCGAGTATCTGCGCCGCAGGAGCGGAGCCCACGGGGGCTTGCGCCAGACAAATGTCCCGACCGCGGTAGGGAAAGACGTAGACGGGATATTTTTTTGTCGCGGACTCGAACGTGGCGACCGCCTTAGCGCCCACCTTTTTTGCGTAGGCGTCCACCGTGTCGGATAGGAAAGGGAACACCGCGCGCTCGGGCAAGCGGATATCGAATCCCTCGTGATCGGGCGCGATGATTGCCTGCGGATCGTCGTCGTATTCCAAGATAGGGATCTCGTTTTTTATAAGAGTCATTGTTATTTTTTCTCCATATCGGTCAGGTCGATCCAATATCGCTCAAGACAGACGTCTTCTTCCGGGCAGTAGACGGTGGACTCGTAGACGCCGCCGCACTTTTTGATAACTTTTCGACTGCCCTCATTGTCGGTAAGGCAGGTGATGAGGACGCGCTCGATCCCGAGCCGCTTGCATTCGGGCAGGACCAGGCGAAGCATCTCCGTCGCATAGCCTTTTTTCCTTTCGCTCGGGCAGACCGAGTAGCCGATGTGTCCGGCGTATTTTTCCAAAAACTCGTTGAAATAATGCCGTATCTGAATGACGCCCACTACCTTTTTGTCTGACTTGCGGACGTAGATATATTGGGTGCAGGGGACAAAATTCTTCGGCGTGGTCTCTTCCTTTTTGCAGGCGATCACTTCATCGATCCAGTCCTTCGTTTTGTCAAATCGGCGTAAAGACCCGCATCCGTCCATCGACCCACCGTAGGTCAAGAACTCCCGCCGATAGGACTGTATCTCTTTGTCGTATTCGAGCGTGGGCTCTGTCAGAAGCATATGTTTTTCTCCCATTCTTTCCGTTATATTTTCTTTCCGCGTAAATATCTTGCGCGGATGTTTGTCGCATCCCCGGCGTAGCAGAACCTCTCCACCGTCTGCGCGGGGGTCAGCGACAGGAAGGGGTCGGACAGTCCGTCGAGGACCAGCGCGTCGAAAGAGTAGCCCTTTTCCAGACTGCCCACTTTGCCGAAAAGAGACCCTCCTCCTTTGGTCGCGGCGAAAAAGGCTTGCGAAAAGGGAATAACGCGGGCGTCCGGCTCATAAAAGGACTTGATCTTCGACAGTCGGACCGAACTCGCCGCCTGACGATAGATGGCCAAGGACTGCCCTGCGGAGACGTCACTCCCCAATGCAAGACGCACGCCCCGATCGGCGAGCGAGTCGCTTGGCATGATCCCGGCGATGACGTTGGTGGTGGCGTCGGGGCATTGTACGGCGTATCCGTCGTATTTTTTAAGAATGCGCACGTCTTTGTCGGAGGGGAAGATGAAGTGCGCGCCGACGAAAGGTCCGTGCCCGAGGAGCCCGGCTCTTTCGTAGATCTCGGTGTCGCAAGAGGCGTAGGGGTGACGACGGACGGACTCTTTCGCCTCCCACTTGGACTCCACCAAATGCGTCTGTACGCCCACGCCGTACTTTTCGGCGAGTTTGCCCAGTCCCGTCAGGAGCCTTTGACTGCAAGTCGGCGCGAACCGCGGCGTGAGGATGGGCTTGGCGTGGTTTTGAGAAGAGTATCGGTCCAAAAAGCTCTCGGTGGCAAGAAGGGACCCGTCTACGGTCTCGAGCAAGGACTCAGGACTGTCGGTATCCATATTGACCTTGCCGACGTATGCGTCGATCCCGGCTTCCTCCAGCCGCTCCAGCAGGTATCCCGTGGACTGCTCGTGTATGGTCCCGAAGACGACCGCGTGCATCGTGCCGTGTCGCAAAAGGTCGTCCACAAAGGCGTCGTATACCGCTCGCGCAAAGGTCGGATCGGCATAGCGCGCCTCCAGCGGGAAGGTGTATTTCTGCAACCAGTCGTACAACAGCGCGTCGGTGAAGATCCCGCGGTTGGGGTACTGCGGCGCGTGGACGTGCAGATCGGAGAAGGCGGGGATCATCACCCCCGAAAAGTCCTCTATCGTCAGCCCGTCATACTCGTCGGGTAAGCGATCGAACAGTCCCTCTATCACTCCGTCCGTGACGACCAAATATCCTCCGATATACTCGACGAGTCGGTCAAACGATTTTGAATAAACGAAATCTCCGTGGAAAATGCGCCGGTCTTTCAACTTTCTCCTCCTTCAGTAATTTATATCGCGCCGAGACAGTCGGACGAGCGTTTCGACGTGACGCGTTTGGCAGAACATATCGTAGGGGGTGACGGACAGAACGTCATATCCAATGAGGCGGTTGAGGTCGCGGGTGAGGGTGGCGGGGTTACAGCTGATGTAGTACAATTTATGCGGGACGGACAGACCGTTGAGGGCGGCAAGGACGCGTTCGTCACAGCCCTTCCTCGGAGGGTCAAGGATAATATTCAGGCTCCCGAAGTCAAAGTTTTCGGAGTCGGAAAGTTCGGAAATCAGTTTTGGCAGTTCTTCCGCGGCGTCCCCGCAGACAAAGTGTACGCGGTCCTTGACGCCGTTCTTAGCGGCGAGGGCTTTGCCGTCTTCCACCGCCTCTTTGACGATCTCGATATTGTAGACTTTTGCGCCGCGCTTTGCCGCGACCGCTCCGAGGATCCCTACGCCGGCGTAGGCGTCTACGACGATGGGCGCGTCCGACCGAGCGAAGACGTCTTCCAGTACCGCGGTATAGATCTTGTCTCTTATCTCCGCGTTCAGTTGCAAAAAGGAGTACGGGTTGATCCCGGCTTTTATGCCGAGGATATCGACGACAAAAGGCGTCTCGACGACGGGACGTATCGACTTGCCCATGACCACGTTGTTCTTTTCCGGCTTGTCGGAGAGGTAGAAGGAGAAGGAGCCGAAGTCCTTTTTGAGACGTTCGGGCACATAGTCGAGTCCGGGCAGGCGACGTCCGGCGGTGACGAGGACGACGGCGAGATTGCCGTCGATGTACCGGGCGACGAGGTGTTTGAGGTCTCCCTTGCCCGTCGTCTCGTTGTAGGCGGACAGGCGGAAGGTATCGGCGTAGTCCAAAAAGATCGAGATCAGTTTTTCCACCCAGTCGCCGTGCAAAAAGCACTTGGTGATGGAGACGACCCTGTGGCTGTTCTCCCGATAGAACCCGAGTACGGTACGACCTTCGACGGTGCCGAAGGGGAGTTGTATCTTGTTGCGATAGGCGTAGGGGGAGGTACAGGGTACGGTGGGCTGTACTTCGACGTCGAGGCGGGTGTTCTTTTGGAAGAGTCGCTCGACGTTTTCCCGCTTAATCTCCGTCTGTCGCGCATATTCGACATGCATCAGATCGCACCCGCCGCATCGGGTGAAGCGATTGCAGGGCGGCTTTACGCGCAAGGGTGACGGGGAGAGGACCTCTTTGAGTTCGGTGAAGACCACGCCGTCCTTTCGGACGTGGGTGACCTTGGCGCGGACCTTTTCTCCCTTGAGGCAAAAGGGCACGAAGACGGTGTACGTCCCTACTCGGGATACGCCCTCTCCCGCCATGCCGTCGTCCGCGATCGTCAACTCCAGAATATCGTCTTGCTTGAGTCTGATGTCGTCCATATTATGCCGCCGGCTCCAGTATGATCTCCAAAGGATCGCGGTTTTTGCTGTTGTTTTCCACGGTTGACGCGTACTGCGGCAAAAACATGAAGTCACCGTCTTCGTCCATATAAAGGACAATGTTGCCGTGGCGGTTGGTGCGGTAGGTCGCCACGCCGTAAGTGTTGAGCGTGACCATCGTCTCTTGGTGCGGATGTCCATAAGCGTCGCCGTCATCGCAAGAAATTACAGCGTACTCGGGTTTAATGAACTCTACAAAAGCCGTTGATGTGCAGGAGCGAGAACCGTGATGACCGACCTTCAGGATGTCCACGTCCAGCTCGATCCCTCCGACCGTTTCCATAAACCAGGCTTCCGTCTGAACCTCGGCGTCACCGGTAAACATTACTTTTCGTCCGCCGTAGGAGAGGACACACATTATGGACATACTGTTCCATTTGCTCTCCGCTCCGGAAAACCCGGTATCTCCCGGCGCATAGATATCGAACGCATATCCGTACGTCTCGTCCTCTATCCGCATATAAAAATATTCTTCGTTAACGGGATGAATGACTATATTGGGCTCCTTTTCCACTTTATTCGTTAAAAAATTGGTATACGTTTTTTTCTTGTCAGGGTCCTTATAATTGTTATAAAAAGCGTTTCTTACAACATATTTATCAAAAACGCGGCTCGCCATATTATAGTGATCGGTGTCCGGATGCGTGATGACGAAGTAGTCGATCTCATCCACGTCGAGATCGTCTGACAAGTACGCGAGATATTTTTCTTTGACCGCTTTTCTCGGGCTGGCGGTGCTACCTGAGCCGGCGTCGATTATGAAGATCTTGCCGTCCGGGAGCATAATGACGATGGCGTCGCCCTGTCCGATGTTGACGAAGTGGACTTCAAGGCACCTGCCGTCCAGTTGGGAGGGGAGAGTGAAGTCCGACTTGCCGCCAAGGACCGACCCGTAGCGGAAAGAGTTCGCCGTGCCGATAGCTTCGCCGCTTATTATGCCGGTGGAGTCCGACGAGGTGTTTCCGGAGTCTTTTTCGCCGTCGGAGACCGACTGTCCGGCTTGATCTTCCCCGACCCCTTTCAGGATCTGATCGAGACCGCCAAAGCCGATCAGGTATACCAAAGCGGCGATAATGAGTACCGCAACGATTATTATTATGATGACTGTCCGAGCGTCGAGGGTCGCTTTTTTCGCGCCGCGTTTGCCGCCGGGCCTTCCTCCGCGTCCTTTCACCATAGGTCCACCTCCGAAGTTTTCTTTTCTCATTATACGCATTTTTTTATCGGAACGCAAGCGGACGGAAGAGGGCGTTTTGCCGCAAAAAGGCAAGAGGAATTAGCGCGGCGGCTATTGACAAAGGAAATAAAAAAATGTATGATATAGTACAATGAATAAGTATTGGCGCACGCACTTTCGTGCGCGCACGCATTGCGCGAGTTTTGCACGGGGATACGCGGGAGGTATTCGGTGAAAGAAAAGAGATATAAAAAGTCGATCGGGAGGCTGCTGCTTTCCTTTGTTGTGTTGACGGGGCTTGTCGCCCTGCTTTTGACGGGGTGCGGATCCTCGTCGAAAGTCACGATCTCTTTCGATACTCTCGGAGGCCCTCACGTCTCTCCCGTCACCGTGACCGCTTCCACCGAGTCCCTCGATCTCCCCACGCCCCGGACCCGCGAAGGGTACGACTTCGAGTATTGGTGCTACGACGAGAGCGCCACGCAAGCGGTGGATAAGTCCGTCGTCCCCACCGAGGACGTGACTTTTTACGCCAAGTGGACGCAGCAGAGAGTGGCGGTGACCTTTATCGCCGACGATACCCGCTTGTACGCCTTTGTCCCGTACGGCGAGGGTCTTGCCGTAGCCGATATGCCCGCCGTGCCCGAAAAGGAGGGCTATCGCGGTCGTTGGGACACCGGGGACCTGACCCATCTGACCAAAAACGTGATCGTCTACGCCTCCTATACCGTGGCGAGTTATTCCTTGACCTATATGGTCAGGAACGAAGTTTATTATTCCGGATCCGGCGAGCCGGGGCAGGAAGCCGTCGTGCCGGAAGACCCCGTGATCGACGGATACGTCTTCCTCGGCTGGTACTATGACGTCAACTTTTACGACCCCGTCACAGAGTCGCACGAGCGTTTTTCCACGTCCGACGTCACGATGTACGCCCGTCTCGTCTCCACGGAGGGGATGGAGCGACACTTTATCTTCTCGACGGTAGGGGATGACGCAGTCGTCGTGGGGCTGTCTCCCTCGGGCAGGACGGAGACCGTCCTGGTCCTCCCGGACAGGGTGGACGACCGACCCGTCGTAGCCGTCGCCGCGGGGACGGAGGAGGAGCCTACGCTCTGTTCCGAACACGTCACCACCTTTATCGTGCCTTCTTCGGTCCGTTCGATCGGGGACTACGCCTTTGCCGGATGCGAAACGATGACCGAGTTGCGCCTTGCCTACGGCGTGGAAGAGATCGGAGACTACGCGCTGTCCGGGCTGACGAGCCTGACCGAGTTCGCCGTGCCCGCTTCCGTCCGCACGCTGGGCGACGGGCTCTTTGCCGGGGACGGGGCTCTGGAGTCGGTGACTTTCGCACGCGGGTCCTCTCTCGTCTCGATGGGACAGGGGCTGTTCGACGGGTGTGAAAAGTTGACTTCTTTCCTCTTGCCCGATTCGCAGGAGTCCTTCTTCCGTCGCGCTTCTCTCGAGGGCAGTTCGATCTCCGATCTCGGATCCCGGTCCGAAAACTACGCTTCGCAAGAGGGCGTGATATACGACCGTGACTATGCCGTTGCGTATGCTTGCGCGCCCAAAAAGACCGGCGCCGTCACCCTGAACGCTTCTTGTAAGCGGATAGACCGGGAGGCTTTTGCCGGGTGTTCTTCTCTGACGTCCGTCGTCCTCTCCCAAGCGTTGGAAGAGATCGGCGAAAGGGCGTTTTTCGGATGCGAGTCCCTTGCCTCGGTCTCCTATCCCGTGGGCGATCCCGGCGAGTCTTTGCGCACGATCGGCGACTATTCCTTTGCCGGCACGGGACTGACGTCCGTCGTCCTGCCGGGGACGATCGAAACCCTCGGAGAAGGGGCGTTTTTGTCTTCCGCCGCTCTTAGGACGGTGGATCTGAGCGCCTTTAGCGCGGACAAGATCGGCGACTTTGCCTTTGCCGACTGTCCCGCTCTTTTGTCCGTCGTCATCGGCGCGACCAAGCGGATCGGCGATCACGCCTTCTATAACTGCCGGGCTCTTGCCTCGGTGACCTTCCCCACGACGACGTTGGTCGAGATCGGCGACTTTGCTTTTGCCGACTGCCTGTCTCTCAAAAACGAGACTTTGCCGAACACTTTGCAGACCATCGGGGACTACGCCTTTGCCGGGATCTCCGGGCACTCCACCGTCGAAGTCTCCATTCCCCGTGCCCTCGGCTCCATCGGCGACTATGCCTTTATGGACACCGATACGAGGGTCTTCCAACCCAACGCCACCGCTTTGACGCACTTCGGCGTGGGCGCTTTCAAAAACTGCACTCGTCTGACCCGCGCCAATCTTCCTCAGACCGCCGTCATCGACGCGGTGCCCAAAGAGGCGTTTTACGGCTGTTCGGCTCTGGCGAGTCTGACTGTCCCGATCAATATTCTGACCTTGGACGACTACGCTTTTTACGGTTGTACCTCCCTCGGGTCCGTCACCTTTAACGGCAGAGAGGGCGTGGGTGTGACCACGATCGGGGAGAGCTGCTTTGAAAACTGTTCGTCTTTGGTCAACAACGGCAACCTGACCCGCATCCTGCCGAGTACCGTCTCTTCCATAGGGGCGCGTGCTTTTAAGGGGTGCGCAAGTCTGCGGGAGATCACCGTGCCGGCGTCTTTACGCACGATCTCCGCCGAGGCGTTTAGTCGATGCTCGAGTCTTACAACCGTTCTGTATGAGCCGGATTGCGCGTTGGATACGCTGGAAGAGAACTGTTTTGCCTACTGCACGTCGCTGTCGACGGTCACGTTGCCCGACAAACTGGCACTGCGCGGGACCGAGGACGGACGGGAAGTCGGCGCCGTTAAAAATCCCTTTGTCGGCTGCAATATGCTGACCAATCTGTCGGTGACGGGGAACAGCGAACATTTCACCGCCGAAAACGGCGTCGTATATTATGCCGACGGCGATTTCCGGGTGGTCTATCTGTACCCCACGGGACGGACGGGGGAGTTTTCGGTGGACAACGACGTCTCCGGCGTCGATCGATACGCCTTCTTCGGCGCAAGGTTGACCGCGCTCACGTTCAATGCCTATCCCACCGTTGATGGTGTGGAGGACATTGTCCTCGTCACGATCGGCGAATATGCCTTTGCCGAGAGCGCGCTCCTTTCCGCCAACGTGTCGAGGCGCGTCTATAATATAGACGAAGGGGCGTTCTTTAACGCGGCGCTGACGCAGGTCACCGTGGACGCCAACTACGTCTCCGACTCTACGCCCGCCTTTTCCATCAAAAACGGCGTCGAAAACAACCTCCTTTCGATCGGAAAGAACGCTTTCTCCTTCACTTCGATCACGTCTCTTTCCTTGCCGGCGCGCGTCGCGCTCCTGAAAGAAGGCGCGTTTTCCGACTGCCACTCCTTGCGGTCGCTGAACTTTGTGCAAGGGACTTTGACCGAACTTGTGTTGGAAGCCGACGCTTTCCGTCGGGACGGATATCTGACCGCTCTCGTCTTCCCGAGCCAGTTGAAAAAGATTGGCGCGTATGCCTTTGCCGACTGTAACAACGTCGCCGGGATCGTCTTCTCCTCTCTCGACGAGATGACGATAGGGGAGTATGCGTTTAAGAGCAACCACTATCTCTACTCCGTGCTTTTGTCGGGCGCGGCGGACCTCGGCGAGGGCGTCTTCTACGACTGCACTCGTTTGAAAGAGGTCTCTTTCTCCTCGTCCGACCGACCGCTTCGTATTCCCGACTTCGCCTTTTACGGCTGTGACGCTCTGGAGACTTTCACCGTGCCCGAAAACACCGTCTGCATCGGCAAGAGCGCGTTCCGCGGGACGAACCTCTCCGAGGTGTCTTTCCTGCGCGCCGACGGAGATGGGTTGGAGATCGACGACTACGCTTTTGCCGACACCAAGAGCCTGTTGTCCGTCGTCTTCCCCGACGATCTGGTCAGAGTGGGCAAATACGCTTTTTATAGGAGTGCTTTGAGAGGATTCTCCTACGGCTCCGCCGATTTCACGGTGGAGGAACACGCCTTTGCCGAGTCCGATCTCGAGAGCGTGATCGTCTCCGAACGGATGACTCTCGACGGGGAGTCCGTCTTCGAGAACACCGCCCGGATGTCCACGGCGCGCTTCCTCTCCTCCGACGGTTCGACCGGCGTAGTCATTCCCGCGAGGTCTTTCTACGGCAGCGCGATCGGCGCGTTGCAACTGGTGGGACTGGGCGAAGAGAGCTTCCGATCCGTGATCCGTCGATTCGGCGATTATTCCTTCGCCTATTGCAAAAATCTGCGTATTGACGACGGTACCGACGTGACGACGAACAATTTGTTCGTTGCGGCGGACGACCTCGAGATCGGTTCCTACGCCTTTGCATACTCCTCCGTCCGCGCCTTCCTGCCGCAAAACGCCGACAGTCTTGCTTCGATCAAGATCGAGGAGGGGGCTTTCTTCGGAGCCGTCGAGTATACCGTCGCCGAAGTCAAAGCGACTTCCGTCTCGATCGGCAAGTTCGCCTATTCCGAAAGCGGCGTGACGCGTATCTCCATTCGCGCGTCCGAGACGGACCTGGAAGCGGGATTCGCGGCGAACGCCTCTTCCTTGCTGTATATTGACGTCCCCGCGGAGAGCAACTCCGAGTACTACGACATCGACGGCGTAGTGTATCGGCACTATTTTGATGAAGAGGGGAGGGAATGGACCGCCCTTTGGCAATTTCCCGCCGGCAAGCCGGGCTCCGTGTACGAGGTGCCGGAAGCGGCGACGGAGATCGCCGACTACGCCTTCATCGGCACAAGGTACGTCACGACCCTGATCATCGGCAACGACGCCCGATCGGTCGTCTCGCACGCCGGATCCTTCCCGTCGACGAGCGGTATGATCGCCTACGTCAAGGCGCGTACCGAGGACGACGGATACGAGTTCTGGACCATTCCCGTGATGGGATTGTCGTACGAGAACTTCGTCCTTTCGCCTTTGGGTAGCGGAGCCTTTGCGGTAGTCGGATTCACTTCGACGGACGCCTCGGTCTTCGTGCCCGGGACGCTGAGGATCAACGGCGAAGTTTTCCGCGTCGAGACGATCGGAGAGAACGCTTTCCGAAACAACACCCATCTGAGACAAGTCCGCGTCGATCGCGGCGTGCGGGAGATCGGCGCGTATGCCTTCAGCGGGTGTACCGGGCTGACGTCGATAGAACTCGGCGACAACGTCACCGTCATCAAAGACGGCGCCTTTGCCGGATGCGTATCGCTGGGATCGGTCCGATTGGACGACGACCTCGCTACGATCGGGAATTACGCCTTCTCCGACTGCACGTCGATGACGTCTCTGACCCTGCCCGCCCACCTTGTCACGATCGGTTCGTATGCCTTTGCCGGTTGCTCCGGACTGACGACGATCGCGTTCGGGGAAGAACTGGCAAAGATCGGCGACAACGCCTTTGAACAAAACGACAATCTGGTCACCATCCGTCTGCCCGCCTCCCTGGCTTCGGTCGGCAATTACGCCTTCCGTGGATGCGACCGGCTCAACTTCGTCTATCTGTCGGCGACCGACGTCCCCGTCCTGAAGAGCGCGAACGCCTTTGGCGGGGCGGCAACGGGACTGAAGTTCTTCGTGCCCGCCGCTTCGGAAAAGGCATATCGCTCCGACGCGCAGTGGAGGGAGTACGCCGTGGCGATCATCGGCGTGAGCGACGCCGTCCCCAACGTGGACGTCGATACGCCGTTTGTGTACGGTGACTTCGTGGTCAGATGGCTCTCGGACGGCGACTTCTATTCCTTGCGCCTGTTGAGCTATCTCGGCACCGAGGCGATATTCGATATGACTGCGTCCGACAGCGGACAGCTCGTCACCGAGATCGGCGAGTACGCCATCGGACCCTTTACCGAGAGCGTCGTTCTGGGACCCGCCGTGCACACGCTCGAAAACAACGCCTTCCGCAACGCCGAAAACCTGCGCTCCGTCGTCCTGGACGCGGAATTGAAGAGGGTGGGAGACTACGCCTTTGCCGGACTCAAAAAGTTGTCTTCGGTGACCTTTGAAGAGGGCACGGCGAAACTGGAGACGATCGGAAAGTACGCTTTCTTCGACTGCTCGTCCCTGACGTCGTTCGTTTTGCCGAGCAAACTGGTCTCCGTCGGGAAATACGCCTTTGCCGGAGAAAAGATGCACATAAGCGACCTTGTCTCTTTGGCGCCCGCGGGGGTGGAACTGGTCATCGGCGAATACGCCTTTGCAAACAACGTGGACCTCAAGACGCTGACCTTCAACTGCGCCGTCACACGCATAGGCGACGGAGCGTTTTCCGGCTGTCTGTCCTTTGCGTCGCTCTATCTCAATTCGATCGGCTCCGAAGCGCCGAGTATCGACCCGGAGGCGACCGAAGTCTTCCGTGATTGCGACATCCTCGCCGTCTTCGTCCCGACCGAGGATATCCGCAGGAATTATTTGCAGAACTGGAAAAACCAGTACGACCGCTACCGCGTGTATGTCTCCAGGAACATCACCAAGTCCTACTATGAGGACGGGAGATACGTCGAGCAGGACGGATTCGTGCTCAGTATGTCCTCCGGCTCCTCCACGGCATCCGTCGTGGCGTACGTCGGCGATGAGACCGAAGTCGTCTTCCCGTCCACCGTCCGACTCGACGGCGGCGTGAGTCTCTTGACGGTCACCCGTATCGGCAGAGAGGAAAACAACTCTTCCGAGGTCTCCAACGGCAGAGTGATATCCGATACCGTCACTAAGGTCACCTTGCCCGGGACGGTGACGAGCGTGGCGGGCGACGCCTTCCGCGGGGCGAATGGATTGACCCAAGTCGTGATCGAAAACGGCGACAGCGCCACCGCGTCTATCGGCAACTACGCCTTCGCCGAGTGTCCCAATCTGACCTCGGTCGTATTATCCTACAACGTGAATATCATCGGGCAGTACGCCTTTGCCGACGACGAGTCTCTCACGTCTTTCACGATTCGGGAGTACCCGTCTTCCGCCGTGGACAAAAAGACGCTCAGCATAGGCGGCTACGCGCTGTCAGGTTGTACCGCGCTCACAGAGATATCTTTCCCCAAGCACCTCGGCTCTTTGGGGACGTACGTCTTTAACGGGGACACCGCGTTGCGGTCGATCTCCTTGGCGGAAGACGGCTCTCTGTCCACCGTGGGCGTGGGGTGCTTCAAAGGGAGCGCCATTTCCACGCTGACGCTGCCCGGCACGGTCACCAACGTCGGCGACCTCGCTTTCGAGAACTGTAACGAACTCGTCTCGGTGCGCCTGATGCGTACCACCGCCGTCTACAACTCTCTGACGACCACGTCGGACAACGTCTTCCGCGGGGTCAACAGCGTGTTCGTCCGGGTCTATGTGCCGGAGGGCAATCTCGCTCAGTACGAAAACGCCACTGGTTGGAGCCGCAAGACGGTCATGCCGTACCTTGTGTCCGGCGAATACAACTATCGCCGCGCGGTAGGTTCCGCCACGGTCATACTGACCGGTTACCTTGGCAGCGACACGCACGTCGTCGTGCCGTCCTATCTTGACGTGGACGGAGCGCGCCTACGCGTGACCACCATCAACGGGTATTTCGGCAACGACAAGATCGAAGAGATATCCTTTATGCCGGACTGCAACATCTCCACTCTGAGCGACTACGCCTTCGCCGGGTGTTCCTCTCTCAAGAAGATCCACCTGCCCGACAGCGTGACCAGTATGGGAGAATATTGCTTCGCCAACTGTACGAGTCTGACCGACGTCACTCTGTCCGAGGATCTCGACATGTTAAACAACTACGCCTTCTTCGGTTGTACCGCTCTGAAAGAGATCTACGTCCCGGCGAGCGCGGGCAGCGTCGGTATGGCGGCGTTTTTGAACTGCGTCAACCTGATCCGCGTGGAGATCGGATTCTCGGCGGCGTCTTCGCTCGGCTTGTCCGCTTTGGTCAACACCAACGAAGGTTTGGTCATCATCGTGCCGGAGGACCGCAGGGACGCCTTCGCCAACGAGTGGTCGGAGTACGCCGACATCATCTACGACCGCAAAAACCGCTTCGGCGACTTCGTGGTCAAGGACGACGGAAGCGGCGGATACGTTCTGGTCCAGTACACCGGCTCCGACCTACCCGATCTCGACGATCTGTACGTCAACGGCAGACGCGTCACATCAATACAATA
Source organism: Clostridia bacterium (assembly GCA_017476265.1). GTDB lineage: Bacteria > Bacillota > Clostridia > Christensenellales > DTU072 > CAG-1782. Next base: position 1,105 of record JAFVAC010000018.1, on the reverse strand, counting down.
ACCTTTTACAAAGGAGAACCATATGGAACAATTTTTTCCCGTTAACATCTGCGGCATGGAGACGCAACTGCCCATTCTCGACATCGGCGGCGGCATCAAGATCGCTTTCTTCAACCTGCACGGCGCGCAAAAGCTGACCGAACACTGCGCTAAAAACCTCGCCGAGCGCATCAAGGGCGCGGACGTGATCCTGACGGCGGAGTCGAAAGGGCTCCAGCTGGCGCACTGCGTCGCGCGCAACCTCGGACACGAATATTACGCCGTGGCGAGAAAGTCGAAAAAACTGTATATGCAGGACGGGATCGAGTCGGAAGTGAAGAGCATCACCACCGCCGGCAATCAGCATCTGTATCTATCCGCGCACGACGTTGAACTCATCAAGGGCAAAAAGGTGGCTATCGTAGACGACGTCATCAGCACCGGCGGGAGCCTGCTCGGACTGGAGAGCCTGGTCCAAAAGGCGGGCGGGATCATCGCAAGCAAAGCGTTCGTCCTCGCCGAGGGTGACGCCGCCAAGCGGGACGACGTGATCTATCTCGCCACCATACCTCTTCTGTGACGGAAGAGGCGATCGCCCTGTACCGAATTTGTTTTACCGAAGACTCCGACGCCGTATGTGACGTTGTGTTTTCGCAAAGGCTGGCGCAGGCGGAGCAAAGAGAACTTTTTTCAGACGGGAGACTTGTATCCGTCCTTTGGCTGGTAAAAAAGAAGATGTACTTTTCCGGAGAAGTACTCCCGGTCCCCCACGTCGTGGGATTGTGTACGCACCCCGACTATCGAGGGAGGGGCTTTGCGACAGAACTGATCCGTCGAACGGTATCTTCCTTGCCCGGAGTGCCTTTTTTGACGCTATATCCTTTTTCGCACGAGTTTTATAAGAGGCTGGGCTTTGCCACCGTCAGTTTTGACGACGACCCGCCCGACCGGGCGGAAAAGGTCTCCGCGCCGACCGATCTTTTGGAGGATCTTTACCGGGATTTTTGCGCCGGAGCGGACTACTATTATATAAGGAATAAGGCGGATTTCGACTTCTATCGCGCGGTCAACGCGCCCTATGGAGAGGGATACGCCCTGCTTGACGGCGGTAGAAAGGGCTTTTCCT
>JAFVAC010000017.1 GCA_017476265.1 Clostridia bacterium | reverse complement strand
CAGGGACAAGACCTCGACGTCCGGGCATAATCTTTTCCTGTTCTCATCTGTCAAATAGGGGTCGTACCCAACCGCTTTCATCCCGAGAGCGACTGCCGCGTTGGCGACGAGGACGCCGATCGCACCCAGTCCGATAACGCCGAGCGTCTTGCCGCTTATTTCCGTCCCGCCAAACTGTGATTTGCCCTTTTCAGTAGCCTTAGCTACATCTTTCGTCAAATTATTGACCCATCGATTTCCGCCGATGATATCGCGGGAAGCGATCAACATACCGCACAAGACCAGTTCTTTGACCGCGTTTGCGTTCGCGCCCGGGGTATTGAACACGACCACGCCGCGAGCGCTCATCTTGTCGATGGGGATGTTGTTGACGCCGGCTCCGGCGCGTGCGACGGCAAGAAGTTTTTCTTTTACCTCATACTCCGCCATATTATAACTTCTGACGATGATACCGTCGGGATTTTCGCAACCGTCGGTGAGGGAATATTTGTCGTCAAAAACCACGTCTATCACGGGGCTTATTTTGTTCAGTTTGAGTACGTTATACATTTACTTATTCTCCTGCTCGAACTTTTTCATAAAGGCGATCAGTGCGTCCACGCCCTCTTCCGGCATAGCGTTGTAGATGCTGGCGCGCATACCGCCGACGAGACGGTGACCTTTGAGTGTGAGCAAACCGTTCTCGCTCGCCTCTTTGACAAACTTGGCGTCCAGTTCTTTAGTCGGCGTGACAAAGGGCACGTTCATAAGGGACCGATCCTTTTTGGCGACGGAGTTGGTGTACAGGGTGCTGTTGTCGATGAAGTCGTAGAGTTTTTCCGCCTTTCTTTCGTTGATCTCCTGGATCGCGGACACACCGCCGAGCTTTTTCAGCCAGCGGAAGGTCAGCATCGCCATATAGATGGAGAACGTGGGCGGGGTGTTGTAGAGGCTCTTGGCTTCCGCCTGCGTGGAGTACTTCAGCATCGTCGGACAGATGGGCATGGGGTTGTTGATGGCGTCCTTTTTGACGATGACGAGGGTCATCCCGGCGGGTCCGATGTTCTTTTGTGCGCCCGCGTAGATGAGTTCGAATTTGTTCACGTCGATCACTTCGCTCATGATACAACTGCTCAGGTCCGCTACCAGATTGTCCACTTTGGGGAATTCGGTATAGCGCGTACCGAAGATTGTGTTGTTGCCGGTGATATGCACATAGTCGATGTCCTCGCGGAACTTGACTTCGTTCAAATCGGGGATATAGGTATAGTTTTTGTCCTTGCTGCTCGCCGCGCAGACGATATCGCCGTATTTGATCGCCTCTTTGTACGCCTTGTTGGCGAAATTGCCCGTGACGATGTAGTCGGCTCTGCCCTTAACGAGGAGGTTGAGCGGGACCGCCTCAAACTGCGTCGAAGCACCGCCTTGCACGAACAGGACGTAATAATCGTCCCCTATATTCATCAACTCTCTGACCAAAGCTTCCGCCTCGTCGTTGATCTCCTCGTACCACTTGCAGCGGTGGCTCATTTCCACCACGCTCATACCGCTGCCTTTATAGTCCAAAAAGTCTTTTTGCGCGGACAATTTTGCCTCTTCCGGCAGCATAGAGGGTCCTGCGCTGAAATTATAATATTTCATTTTGTCTCCTTATAAATTTCACTTTAGTACGCTAATGCGTTAATTATAGCACCGATATATCCGTATGTCAATTTTTTGAGAGCACTCCACCGATGACCTATGCGTACCCAACATCCCTTTTCGGAAAAAAGTTTTTGCCAACTTGTAAAAAGTCCCGCCTGACTCGCGGGATCTTTTGCTTTTTGGGTAAAAGGTCAATTTGCTTCGTCAGGTGATCCACCGTATTTCGGTCGTCTTGACCGAACCGTCCGATGAGGCGACAAGATGCATTTCTCCCCACTTGCCGTCCTTTTTCACCCGACACTCTCCGTCCTTGATGGGCGTGCCCGCGTCAAACTCGAACTTGACGACGGTCTCGTTGTTTTTGTCGATATACCCGCACTTTTCACGTCTGTATACGCAAGCGTACCCTTCGGAAAAGGAGGTCGCACAGTCGTACTCGATGGGTATGACGACCTCTCCCTGACGATTGATGTACCCGAACTTCTCCTCCTTTTCGACGCAGCATAGGTCGTCGTGGTAGGTGAAGACTTCGTCATAGACAGGCTCTACGACGATTTTTCCGTTCCTTTCCTTGAATCCCCATTTGCCTCCGCGACTGATCTTGACGTACGGGTCCGGCTTTTCGGCGACGGGGACGATCTTGACGCGAGGCGGACGCTCCGGCACGACGCCTTCCACAAAGGCGTCCAGTTCGTCCGAGTAAGGCATACGCACGACGGTGCGTTCTTTTTTCTCCTTGCCCTTGTCTCCGCGATCGGGTTTGTCCCCCTTTTTTAGCGCCCCTGCCGTTTGTTTGTTGTCCTGACGAGCGGGCTCGTCGCCTTGGGGGTCGGGGGGCGGGGTGGGGGTGGGCTTGTTGTAGAGTTTTTTCTTCCGCAAAGCGCCTTTTACGTCCAAAAGGTCCTTTTTGTTGAAGGTGCGGATCTTGTAGAAGTCCTTGTCCTCACGGACGACAAGGTCATAGATCGTCTTCAGCCCGGCTTCCAAAAGGAGTTTTTGCGTGTTCTCCCTTAGCTCCAGCTCGACGATCTCCGCCTGCAATACCGCCGCGTCAAACGGCGGGACATAGTCGTCCTTTATGGGTCTCTTGTGTCTTCTTCTCTTATTATTTGCCATACAAAGCCCTTTTTTGATCGTGCGGGGCGATCCCGCCCCGCACAGGTCCACTACTATACTATATTCTGGCGACGCCGGATTTGCGCGCGGCTTCAGCGACGGCGGCGGCGACAGTCGGTCCCACTCGCTTGTCAAAAGCCTTCGGCAAGATGTACTCGGGAGTGAGTTCTTCCTCGGACACCAAGCTCGCGATCGCCTTGGCGGCGGCGATCTTCATCTCTTCGTTGATGTCGGACGCTCTCACATCCAACGCTCCGCGGAAGATCCCCGGGAAGGCGAGCACGTTATTGATCTGGTTGGGATAGTCGCTTCTGCCGGTACCGACGACGGCGGCTCCCGCTTCTTTTGCGAGGTCGGGCATGATCTCGGGGACGGGGTTCGCCATAGGCATAACGATAGCGCCCGGAGCCATGCTGCGGACCATATCTTGATTGACCACGTTGGGGGCGGAAACGCCGATGAAGATGTCCGCGCCCTTCATGCCGTCCGCAAGGGTCCCCGTCTTAAAGGTGCGGTTGCTCCAAGCGGCGATCTCCTTTTTGGAGGGAGACAAAGTCTCGTCCTTCTCGCCGATAATACCCTTGCGATCGGTCAAAATGACGTCCTTGATTCCCATCGCAACGAGGAGTTTTGCGATCGCCACCCCCGCTGCGCCGGCTCCGCTGAAGACTGCGGTGCAGTCGGAGAGCTTCTTATTGACGACCTTAAGCGCGTTGATGATGGCGGCGAGACAAACCACGGCGGTGCCGTGCTGGTCGTCGTGGAAGATGGGGATGTCGGTGCAAGCTTTCAGTTTTTTCTCGATCTCGAAGCATCTCGGAGCGGAGATATCCTCCAGATTGACTCCGCCGAAGCTCCCGGCGAGGAGCTGCACGGTGCGGACGATCTCGTCCGGGTCCTTACTTCTGATGCACAGAGGGATGGCATCCACGTCGCCGAACGCCTTGAAAAGGACGCACTTGCCTTCCATAACGGGCATGCCGGCTTCCGGTCCGATATCGCCCAGTCCAAGGACTGCCGTACCGTCGGTGACGACGGCGACCGTGTTCCAACGGCGAGTCAGTTCATAACTCTTATTGATATCCTTTTGGATCTCCAAACAAGGTTGCGCAACGCCGGGCGTGTACGCCAGGGACAGCTCCTCTTTGTTGGTAACGGCGGCTCTGGGCGTGACTTCGAGCTTACCTTTCCATTGATAGTGCAATTTTAACGATTCTTCTGCGTAATTCATATTTCACCTGCTTTCATTATTTTTCCCACGGGAAGACGTAGTTTAGTTTTTGATCGTCTCTGACCTTGTTCATTTCCTTTTGGACGGATTCGTTGATGGGTACGCCGGAATCCTTTCTCTGCATCCAGACGTTGTACTCCTTTTCGCCGGCGGAATAGATGTGCTCTTCGCCGGGAGCCTTCTTGGACGCGCGGACGGAACGAATGATGTCGCCCGCCTTCTTGCGGCAGAGATCTTCGCCGAGGAAGTGATTGGTGTCGATGGCGATAAAGAAGTGCCCGAGATGATACGGGACCTTGTTGCCGTCGGCGTCCTTGCCGTCCAGCGCCTTGCCGTACGCGCCGTCTTGCAGGACCGCGGAGAGGAGTTCTACCACCATCGCGTAGCCGTAACCCTTATATCCGCCGAGCGCCTCGCCGATCCCACCGAGAGTGGTCAAAGCGGCGGTGCCGTTTCTGATCTTCTTCAAAGCGACGCCGGCGTCACCTTCGACCGGTTTGCCGTCGATATCGACGATGGTGCCGGGATGGACATCCTCGCCGATACGGGCATAGTACTCGATCTTGCCGTTCTGCGTGATGGACGTGGCGCAGTCGATGAGGAAGTCGAACGGTTCGTCGGTCGGGATCCCGATGGTGAGCGGGTTGGTCCCGAACATACCTTCGACGCCGAAGGTCGGAGCGACGGAGGGGCGAGCGTTGGTACCGGTGATGCCGATGCAGCCCTCTTTGCAAGCCATCGTGGGATAGTACCCGGCGATACCGTAGTGGCAGGAATTCCTGACCACGACCATACCCATACCGTACTTTTTGGCTTTTTCGATGGCGAGTTTCATCGCCTTATATCCGATGACCTGTCCCATTCCGTCGTGTCCGTCTACGACCGCCGTGCAGGGGGTGTCCTTGATGATCTCGAAGTTGGTGACCGGGTTTTGTATCCCGTCGTTGATGCGGTCGATATAAATCGGCTTAAAGCGGTTGCAACCGTGGGACTCTATCCCGCGTCTATCCGCTTCCAAAAGGACGTCGGTGCAGATAGCGGCGTCTTCGCGCGGAACGCCCACGCCCACAAAGGCGTCGGTGATGAAGTCATTGGCTGTTTTCCAATCTAAAATGACCTTTGGCATAAGAAAAATTCTCCTTATATATTTAGAATAAAATCTTTTTTAATCATATACCATAAAAAAGCGAAAGTCAAGTGTTCTTAGCCGGGACGAATGATACCCGCGCCGAGAAGAGTCGTCTTGCGCTCAATGAAGTTCCAGACGCATCAAAACCAGTTCTTGCCAGCCGGAATACCGGGAATAAAAACCTTTCGGATTTCTGCCGTACTCGGAAAATCCGAGTTTTTTGTACAGAGAGAGGGCGGCGATATTGTCCGCCACCACGTCCAATTCCAGCTGAGAATAGCCCGCTTGTTTGGAAAGTTCGATACACGTTTCGGTCAAGGCGCATCCGATCCCCAGTCCCCAATACGCCGAATCCACTCCCACGCCGAACTCCGCGCGACGACGGATCTTTTCAAACCGTCCTACCGCGGAAAAACCGGCGGTCCCTACGATCCTGTCGTCTACGACGGCGACCAACTCTATCCCGTCTTTCTCTTCCGTCCTCTTTTGCAAAAACTCCCCTTCGCTCTCCGCACTCATCGTGCATTCGTCCGGGTAGGTCAACATATAGTCAGTCTGTTCGTGGGTCAGAATAAAAACGTCACGCACCATCTCTCCGTCCTCACGAACGCCGTTCCGGATCACGCACGATCTGCCGTCTTTCAAAGTGACTACGGAATAATGTTTCATTTGGAGAGTTCTTTGATCGACTTGAGGTGATATTGATGGAGGCGGGCGAGTTTATCTTCGGAGGCGATCTTTTCGATCGCGGTCTTGACGATCAGATCCAGTTCGCTCCCCTCCTCGTAGTTCGCTTCGGTGATGTAATCGACGCGGTTTTCTTTGATGAGCCTCTCGGCGGTGTCCTTTTTTCTCCGGCGGAAGACGGCTATGGACTGCCCTTTGTTGAGTTTGACCAGTTTCATACACGGCACGTCGGTCATTCCGTCTCCGATATAGATCATATTGCGGAAGGGGACCCGCCGTTTCTCTTCCTCGGTGTAGCCGTTGAGCTCGGCGTCCTCGTACAGGTCGAGAGAGCCCTTGTTGATGCGGAACAAAAACTGCGTCTTGTTGGTGTAATTGACGGCGGTCTTGAGCCAGACGGCGACGCCGTTGTGGTCGTACAAAAACTCGCACGCATAGACCCGTTTGAAGTTCTTATAGACCGAAGACCCTTCGATGATCTCTTTAAGTCCCGAAGATATGACGTAGTGCTCGACGACGACGCCGTGTTCTTTGCCGAATTCGTCAATGCGGGCAAACCAAGTCTCCACACCGGGGAAATACTCGATGTCCTTGCCCAGCTCGACGAACTTGTCCCTCGTCACGGCGACACCCCGTTCCGCCGCTTTTTTCAGCATCAAGCGAAGATACGCTAAAATACGGTCCATGTTTTCGGTCACGGCGAGACGGTCGGTCTCTTCCCAGAACTCCTTTGCGGTCATACCGAGCTTCGGTATAAAGCTGTACTCCTGCATATCGCGGGTGGAGAGGGTCTTGTCAAAGTCGTACATGATCGCCACGACGGGCTTCTTTTTGGGCACGGTCTTCCTCCGAAAAATGATCTCTACCGTCCAGTATAGCAGAATATTGCCTCGTCGGGCAATAAAAAACGCTCGAAAGAATGACTCTCAAGCGTTTTTCCCGTTCCGGACCGAGACTTTTTCAGGAAGCGAAGGTCGTCACCACCGCGCCGTCGGACAAGAACCCTTCGATCAGTCCCGTCACGTCCGCGCCGAATCCGGCATTAAACGCGGCGATCAGATCGTCCTTGTTCGCCCTGCCGAAATAGTTGTCACGATAGTAGATCGACAGCGCTTTATTGAACTTCTCCCGTCCGCCGAGGCGATACAACGCGTCGAACATCAGCGCGGCTTTGTCGTAGACGAGCATGACGTATCGGTACTCGGTGTACTCGTAGATGGGGCGGGTCATATCGAGACTAGACGCGTCCTTTCTCATCTTCTGCATCCGCTCGTATCTCGCGTAAGAGCGGCGGATCTCCGACATACCCTGTTCGAAATCTTCCTCTCGCCCGTCCAAAAGAGCGTAGTACTCGGTAACAAAAGCGGTCAGTCCTTCGTCGAGATAGGCGTCGAAAATGTTGTCGCTCCCGACGATGTTATACCACCACTGGTGCGCCGTCTCGTGAATGATCGCCCGCGTAAAGTCAGACGCGTTCGCCGCGACGTACGCCATCCCCGAGAACTCCATACCGTCGGCGTCAAATGTCGTTTCGGCTACCGTGTATGAGTTATACGGGTACCCGCCAAACGCTTTTGCGAACGTTTTGATCGCGTCGGCGGCGAGGTCGCACCGGGCTTGCGCGTCGTCGGATAGGGAGTAGTATCTGACCGCTATGCCGTCGGCGTCCGACAGATATTCCTTATACCCCTCTTTGAGGACGACGGCAAAGTCGCGCACGTTCTTTTCGGTCGCGGTCAGGATCTTTCTGCCCTCCTCTCCCGGAGCGGTCGCAAAGGTAAAGGGCGTCGCGGCGACGAGGACGTCCGGGATATCCAACCGGATCGTGAAGTCCGACGGATCGCTGAGGATCGGGTCGCCGACGGTACTGAATCGATCGGTGCGGAATCCGTCCTCGCCGTAGACGGCGATCTGCGGATAAAACCCGGACAGATTATAGTACCCGTCCATCAGTCCGAAGCGCAGCGCGCACGTCGGAAGTCCCAGCGTATAGCGGAAGGAAAAAGTCGCCGATTCCCCTCGCGCAAGGTCGATCGGAAGGGTCATATACGCTCCCTCGAACGTCGGCTCCGTCTCCACCCCGTTCGACTCTATCTTGTCGAAAGTCACCGTGGCGTAATCAGGCAGCTCTCCCACGTACGCCTTGTCGGCGGCTCCCTCGGTATATGCGCAAGGGTACACGGCGAAGACGACGGAGTCCAGTTTGTCGGCGACGGCGTTTGTATACGTGGTCGTCTGCTCGCAGACGAGTTGTTCGCCCTCGACGCGGACCGATATATCGTATACGGCGCGGTTCTCTTCCGGCACGCTGTTGCCGCAGGCGGTCATCGTCAGCACCATTCCCGCGATCAAACAACCCAACAAAAATACGAATCTCTTTTTCATAGTCACCTCTTCACCGTCTATGTTTACGCACGGTTCCTTTCAATATGACCGAAAAGTAAAGATTCTTTTTCATTTGTCAAATATTCCCTCTTTTCTTTTGAAAAATTTGTTGACAAAATGCGGGTGGTGTGTTATCTTAGAAAGGTACCAAAACGCATTGTGCGTTTTTTACAAAGCTCATAATTTTCCCCCTTATCATATCTAAGAGGGCTCCGGTGCGACGCATCGGGGCCCTCTTAGATTTTCGGGACAAAAAAAACGCACTCGCGGTGTATTCGCAAGTGCGTTTTTTTCGATATCCAACAAGAGCGGACGATTATTTCTTCGGTCGGATCTTGATCTCTCCGTTGAAGAGTCTGTCTAAAGTCAGACGATCCTCCGGACGGACGGACTCTTCCTTCTCCTTCGCGCGGACGCATACAAAGGTATAGTCGGTCCCGCTCTCCTCCCGAATGAGTTTTTGCATAACGGCGCGGTATTCCTCGCGAATGAAGATATTGTAGGTGGCGTTGTCTGCGGTCTCTAAGATAAAATCGTTGTCTACGATCTTGTATCCCCCCTCCACGCAGGACGCCGCCATCTTGAGCATCATCTCGTCGCTGTCGGACAGTCGCATGAGGACTCTCCCCCAGATCTCCCCCGCAAGATATACGCTCGACTCGTCCTCTTCCTTGTTCGTCTCCTCAAAGACCACTTCCACCTGTCGCTCCGCGACCTTGGTCAAAAGTTCGTTGACGTCGTCCAGTTTCGATTTCGGCGGTTTTTCTTTCGTATCTTCGGGGGTCTGGCGGGCGGGGACGGTATCGGTTTGTTCTTTGATCACGGTCGCCGAAATCGCGTTTTCAGGCACCCGAACGCCGTTTTTCTCCAAGTCTGCCAGTTTCTTTTCCAGGTCCTTTATCCTGCCTGTCAGACCGTCTATATTGATCTCGGTAGTCAGCTCGCAACACTTCACGATCGCCGCCTCGAACAGCACTTTCGGCTGGGTGGAGTATCTCAGATCGCCCTCCAGAGCGCACATGACGTCCATAGTCCGAGCCAAGCGATAGTTGGTGTACCCGACCAATTTTTTGTCCAATCGCTCTACCTGTTCGGCGGTCAAGCCGTCCGGCGTGTAGGAGGGGACGTTTTTGATCGTTATCAGCTCGCCAAAGTACGACGCGAGGTCTTTGGACAGCGTGGTCCTGCCTAGAGACAGAAGTCTGTCCGTCGTATTCAGCGCGTCTCCCACTCTGCCGTCGAGGATATCAAAGGCGAGCTCCTCCAGCGTATCGTACGAGGTGGTCGCGGTGATCTCCAGTGCGTCCTCGTAGGTGATCTCGTCCCCACCGTATGACAGACACATATCGGCGACCGACAAAGTGTCTCTTACGCTTCCCTCACCGGCTACGGCGATCAGCTGCAACGCGCGTTCGTCATACTTGACGTTCATCTCGTCAAAGATGCGTTTGAGCAGTCCGACCAATTCCTCTTTGGAAACAAGTCGGAAGTCGAATCTCATACACCTCGACAAGATGGTCTGCGGGAGCTTTTGCACCTCGGTCGTCGCCAAAATGAAGATGACGTACTCGGGCGGCTCTTCCAGCGTCTTCAGGAGCGCGTTGAACGCCGAAGTGGTCAGCATATGCACTTCGTCGATGATATATACTTTGTACTTTCCGACGGTCGGGCGGTATTGCACGTTCTCTTTCAGGTCTCTGATCTCGTCCACGCGGTTGTTGGACGCGGCGTCCATCTCGATGATGTCGATGCTTGCGCCGGAATCCAACGCGCGACAGACTTCGCACTCCCCGCAGGGCGACCCGTCCACCGGACGGAGGCAGTTGACCGCGCGAGCAAAGATCTTGGCACACGAAGTCTTGCCCGTGCCTCGCGTCCCCGTGAAGAGATACGCGTGACCGACGCGGTTTGTTTTGATCTGATTGGTCAAAGTTCGGACGACGTGTCTTTGCCCAATGACCTTGTCGAACGTGGACGGACGAAACCGTCTGTATAAAGAAATATGTTCCATACGATTTATTATATATCATACCGACGGACAAAATCAACGCCCGAACGAATAAAAACCGACGCCTTCGGGAAAAAACGTATTACGGCGAGTATGCCGAACAATCGGAGGTGAACGAAATGGAGATCTTGACCAAAAGCGAACGCGAAAACGACGGCAAAAAGACCGTCTACTACAAATGCAGCGTCTGCGGCGTCCTGCACGAAGGCGCGGACGGCGCCCCGAAATCCTGCATGAAATGTGACAACGACAAGTTCTATAAAATATACAAATAAATGGAGATCCTTCCATTCGCTACGCTCGGTCAGGATGACGAGGAGGGTGCTCGGACAGGATGACGAGGAGTCGTCATGTTGCAATTTGCCCTATGGGCAAACTGACGAGGGTGAGATCCTTCGACTACGCTCAGGATGACGGGGCTGACACGTCATGTTGAGCGAAACGAAGTGGAGTCGAAACATCTCCGGGATCCTGCCGGTGAGATCAGGGGGATTCTTCCACATACGTCTCTTATTGAAAAAGACGGCTTTTCGCCGTCTTTTTCTTGCTGTTTTGCAATTTTATTTCGCAATATCGCCGTCCGTACAATGCACCGTATAACTTCCGGTCCAACTGTTCCACCCAGATCCTTTACCTATCGCATTCCACTGCGCTTTTGTCCCTTCAAACATGATACTCGTAAGTCCGGTGCATTCATAGAACGCAAAACCCCATATACTCGTCACGCTGGCCGGGATCGTGATGCTCGTAAGAGATTTGCAACTCTG
>JAFVAC010000016.1 GCA_017476265.1 Clostridia bacterium | reverse complement strand
GCTCGCCTCCATCTCCTTAAAGGTCTGTTCCAACGCCCCTCCGGCGCGTTTTATCTTACTGTCGCAGACCCCTTTTTCGTCCACGGCAATGAGTCCCGCGTTGCAGTGACAGCGCAAATTGTGCTGGCAGTTGGCGGTGGTACACTTCAGTTGCATCATAGTTTTCCCTCCTGTTTCGGAGGTAGTATGTCAAACGCACACAAGAATATTCCTGTCTGCGGATAGGTTGACAAACGCCGCAAAAAAGTCTATACTTTTTGGTAGAAAAGACAGAGGAGGTGCAATATGAAAGTGATATTGTTACAGGACGTGAAGCCTATCGGCAAAAAGGGTGACGTCGCCGAAGTCAACGACGGATACGCCCGCAACTTCCTCATCCCGAAAAAGATGGCGTCCGAAGCGACCAAAGCCGCCGTCAACGAGCGGAACCAGCGCATCGCCAACGAAGAAAAGCGTCGCGCGGAGGAAAAGGCAGCCGCCCTCGAGATGAAAAAGAACCTCAACGGCAAGACCGTCAAGGTGCCCGCAAAATGTAACGGTGACAAAATGTACGGCAGCGTGACCGCGCAAGACGTCGCGGACGCATTGAAGACGCTCGGATTTGAGGTGGACAAAAAGAAAGTCACCATTCCCACGATAAAAGCGCTCGGCATTTACGACGCCGAAGTCTGGTGCTACGCGGAGACCGTAGCCAAGATCAAAATAAGCGTCATTCCCGAATAAAAAACCACTCCGGAGGTACTACATATGAATCCCAACGTTCGTCCCGAGACCATGGAAAGAATCACCACTCCCGCCCTTGCGGAAGCGTTCGTTAACGAACAACTCAAAGCCATCAAGGCGCAAGTCGGCGACAAAAAAGTCCTGCTCGCCCTCTCCGGCGGTGTGGACAGTTCCGTCGTCGCCGCCCTCCTTATCAAAGCCATCGGCAAAAATCTGGTCTGCGTACACGTCAACCACGGACTTCTCCGTAAAGGCGAGCCCGAACAGGTCATCAAGGTATTCCGCGACGAGATGGACGCCAACCTCGTCTACGTCGACGCAGTGGACCGTTTCCTCGACAAACTCGCCGGCGTCGCCGATCCCGAGAAGAAGAGAAAGATCATCGGAGCCGAATTTATCCGCGTCTTTGAAGAGGAGGCAAGAAAACTCGAAGATATCTCCTTCCTCGCCCAAGGCACCATCTATCCCGACATTTTGGAGAGCAAAGGCGTCAAAGCGCACCACAACGTGGGCGGACTCCCCGAGGACCTCAAATTCGAACTCGTCGAGCCGGTCAAACTGCTCTTTAAGGACGAAGTAAGAGTCGTCGGCAAAGCCCTCGGGCTCCCCGACAATATGGTCTATCGTCAACCCTTCCCCGGACCCGGTCTCGGCGTCCGTTGCGTCGGTGCCATCACGCGTGAACGTCTCGAAGTCGTCCGCGAAGCCGACGCGATCTTGCGCGAAGAATTCGCCAAAAACGACCTCCAAGGCAAAGTGTGGCAGTACTTCACCGTCGTACCCGACTTCAAGTCCGTCGGCGTCAATGAAAAGGGCGAACGCACCGAAGGCTATCTCGTGGTCCTCCGCGCCGTCAACACCCGCGACGCCATGCAAGCGACCGTGCCCGAGATCCCCTTTGCGCTCCTCTCCCACATCACCGACCGCATCACCCACGAAGTCAAGGGCGTCAATCGTGTGGCGTTTGACTTGACCCCGAAGCCCACGGGCACCATCGAATGGGAATAATACGACGACAAGGTTTAAGGGCGACTTTACACGCCCAAAACGAAAAAACAAGCGCATTCCGAAAGGAGTGCGTTTTTCATATTCGTCATCCCGAGCAAAGTCGAGGGATCTCAAGTGGACAAGGAGTACAGTTTTGGGCGTTTTGCCACACCCTGCACCTAGCGTACGATAGTACGCCGACGGTTTGGTCGTGACAAAAATCCATCCCTTCTCCCTTGTCGTCCGACGACGCGCATAGCAAGAATCTTTACGCAACAAAAACCGGACCTCAAATGAAGTCCGGTTTTTGTTGCGTAAATAGCCGTGCTATGGCGTCGTCGATTACTTAATCTCGACTTCGGCACCGGCAGCCTTCAACTTCTCAGCCAGCTCGTCGGCGGCTTCCTTGGAGAGGGCCTCTTTGATGGTCTGAGGAGCTCCGTCGACCTTCGCCTTGGCGTCGACCAAGCCGAGACCGGTGGCTTCACGGACAACCTTGATGACGGCGATCTTGTTGGCGCCGGCAGCCTTGAGGACGACGTCAAACTCGGTCTTCTCCTCTTCGGCGGGAGCGGCAGCGGCGGCGGGGCCGGCGGCGACAGCCATAGGAGCGGCGGCGCTGACACCGAACTCTTCTTCGATAGCTTTAACGAGATCGTTCAACTCAAGAACGGTCATACCTTTGATTTCTTCAATAAACTTAGCAATGTCTGCCATTTTTTAATTCCTCCAATATAAAATTTAGTGTTTTTACGCCTGCTTTTCGGCGACTGCGGCAAGAGCTCTTGCCAATCCGGACATCGGTGCTTGCAAAAGCCCGAGGATCTGGGAGATGAGTCCTTCTCTGCTGGGGAGAGTGGACAGCGTTTTGCATCCCTCTTCATCGAGGTACTTTCCATCGACCAATCCGCACTTGATCGCCATCTTTTTGTACGCCTTTTGCTTGTCGAAAGCGATACGGGCGGGCGCGGCGATATCGTCGCTACCCATAGCGACTGCGGTAGGTCCGTTGAGCGCGTCGTCAAACTGATTGTAGCCCATTTCGTTGAGGGCGATCTTGACGAGGCGGTTCTTGTAGACGTGATAGGTGACGCCGGCTTTGCGGAACTCATTGCGAAGAGCGGTGTCTTCCGCGACGGTCAGTCCCATGTAGTCCAAAAGGACGATGGAGCTCGCGTTTTCCAGTTTTCCCTTGATCTCGGCTACTTTTTCTACCTTAGCATCTCTTAAACTAGACAATTTGGTTACCTCCTTATTAGATTTTGTCCGTCCGCCTTGCGGCTTCCGGAAAAACAAACTCCGCAATCAAAGACCGGATTGCGGAGTAAATCGGTAATTTTCATTAAACGATTTTCCCTTTCTATCCAAGCTCCCGAAGGATTTGACCGTATTCCGGACTTGAGGTCTTCGAAACGAGATATGTTTTATGTTGTAGTTGTAGTATACCCGTTTTTTTCGGGTAAGTCAAGCGTTTTACCGCTTTTCGTAAGAGTGGCGCAAAAGCACCCTTAATACACACTCTTAGTATCTATAATTCACTTTGATCCCGGGACCCATAGTGCTGGCGACCGTGGTGGAGAGGAGGTAGGTACCTTTGCTCGCCGCCGGCTTCGCCTTGACGATGGCTTCCATAAGGGTGTTGAAGTTGTCGAAGAGTTTTTCTTCGCCGAAGCTCGCCTTGCCGATGGGGCAGTGGAGGGTCGCTTGCTTGTCCACTCTGTACTCGACCTTACCGGCTTTGATGTCCTTGACCGCCTTGGCTACGTCCATCGTGACGGTACCCGTCTTGGGGGTAGGCATGAGTCCTTTCGGTCCGAGGAGTTTACCCAGACGTCCGACCAGACCCATCATATCCGGGGTGGTGACGCAGACGTCGAAGTCAAACCAACCGCCTTGGATCTTTTGGACGATCTCTTCGGCTCCTACGATATCGGCGCCCGCCGCGGTCGCTTCGTCCGCCTTGGCACCCTTGGTGATGACCAAAACGCGGAGGGTCTTGCCGGTCCCGTGCGGGAGGACGACGACGCCTCTGACCTGTTGGTCGGCGTGACGGGGGTCTACGCCCAGACGGCAGTGCAACTCGATCGTCTCGTCGAACTTGGCTTTGCTGGTCTCGACGGCGAGTTTGATGGCGTCCTTGACTTCGTACGCTTTTGTGACGTCGTACGCTTTTACAGAGTCTACGTATTTCTTACCGTGTTTCATATCTGCACCTCCCGATTAGTCGACGACCATGACGCCCATGCTGCGAGCGGTCCCGGCGATCATACTGCACGCGCTCTCCAAAGAGGCGGCGTTGAGGTCGGGCATTTTGGTCTTGGCGATCTCTTCCACTTGCGCCTTGGTGATCTTAGCGACCTTGTCGCGGTTGGGCTTGGCGGAGCCGGACTCGATCCCGCACGCCTTTTTGATGAGGACGGGTGCCGGGGGGGTCTTCAGCTCGAACGTGAAGCTACGGTCGGCGTAGATGGTGATGATGACCGGGATGATGAGCCCCGCTTGCGCGGCGGTCTTTTCATTAAATTCCTTCGTGAACATAGGTATGGCGATACCGTGCGGTCCGAGGGTGGAGCCTACGGGCGGTCCCGGCGTTGCCTTGCCTGCGGGTAATTGCAGCTTGACGACTGCTGTGATTTTCTTAGCCATATATACCTCCTAATGACTAAAACCGGTAGTAGCGGACGGCGCTAAGAGATTTCGTCGTCCTCCCGTATCTATCGTGCCCTTGACGGGCGGATATTCCTATTGTATCTTTTCGATCTGGTTGAATTCCAGATCGACCGGGGTCTCGCGCCCGAACATCTGCACGATGACCTTGACTTTCTGCTTTTCGAGGTCGATCGCTTCCACCGTCCCAAGGAAGGTCTCCAAGGGCCCGTTGATGACCTTGACGGCGTCGCCGACGGAGATGTGGAAATCTTCCGCGCTGATCTTTTCCAGCCCCATGCGCTTGACTTCTTCGGCGGAGAGAGGCTTCGCTTTGCCCTGCGGCCCGACGAATCCGGTCACCCCTCTGATGTTCGTGATCATGTACCAGAGGTTGTTGTCAAAGATCATCTTCATGAAGACGTACCCCGGGAACTTTTTTCTCTCCACGACCTTGCGCTTACCGTTCCTCTCGACGATGTCCTCTTCGGTGGGGATGGCTATCTCGAAAATGTAGTCCTGCAGATTGTTGTTCTCGATCATCTTCTCCAAGTTACTTTTGACCATCGTCTCGTAGGAAGAATAGACGTGAATAACGTACCACCTGACTTTGTTATTTTCCATAATCAAATACTCCAAAATACACGCCGACGAACAATACAAAAGGAGGGTCTTTGCCTATACGGGCACCCTCCGACGATCTCTCCGTCGGATACGGACGCGAATTGACTTTTTACGCCGCGTTCAGCAACAGCTTCAGCAGTTCCATCAGCCCGGTGTCGAACAGGGCGATGACGACCATAAAGAACAGGGTCACCAAGAGCACCACGCCGGTCTGACCCAGCACGCCGCTATTGTCCTTGTTGCGTTTGAAAGACGCCCAGGAGACCTTCTTCAGTTCGCTTATGATGTCGCGGAAGAACTTGCCGATGGATCTGCGCTTTTTGGTCGGCTTTTTAGAAGTCTTGTTGACCTTCTTTTCCGACTCTTTGGCAGGTGCGGCTTCGATCTCGGGCATGTCGAGTTTCGGTTGCTTCGCCATAGAAAGACCTCCGTCTTACTTCGTTTCTTTATGAACGGTCTGTTTTTTGCAGAATCTGCAGTATTTTTTCAGCTCCAGTCTGTCCGGAGTGTTCTTTTTGTTCTTCTTCTTGTCGTAATTACGTTGTTTGCATTCGGTGCAAGCAAGTGTAATTTTAAC
The DNA here is from genome assembly GCA_017476265.1 of Clostridia bacterium. GTDB lineage: Bacteria > Bacillota > Clostridia > Christensenellales > DTU072 > CAG-1782. The sequence goes on along the minus strand of JAFVAC010000016.1, from coordinate 30,040 downwards.
TCTGCTTCCGGCTGATGCCATTTTTCGTTTTCCTCCGAAAAAAATTACACCCCTCTAAAGGTGCCTTATTATACTACCACACCAAAGTCCCGTTGTCAACGATTTTTCGCCGGATTTTTCGCCGTTGATTTTCTCGTGCGTGCGTATACGCGCGCGGTACCGTATTGTTACGGGACAAAACCGACGGTCGTCGCCTCGAAAAGCGCAGATTCGACCGGGACCTCCGGCGCGTCGCCTCATCGCGTCCAGTTTTCCTCCAGATACTCGCCGGTCAGACGAAGGGCGTTTTCCGCCGGGTCGGAGACCGATATGCTTTGCGTATAGCGGATCTTCCAGCCGCTTGTCTGTAAGAAAACCGCTTCGGCGAGGTTGTCGCAGCCGGAAAAAGCCGTCCGATAGATAGCCGTGACCGACGCGGGAATGGTGATCGACGTCAGTCCCGTGCAGTTTTTGAAAGCGTTCAGACCGATCTGTTTGACCTCCTCTCCGAGGGTGATCTTCGTCAAAAACGAGCAGTCGGCAAAAGCGTTGTTGTTGAGATATCCACCCCGGACGACGACTTCGGTCAAAGTCCCGGGCAAATAGTAGGTCTTGGTCTCGGACGGATGATCGGGATCGACGTTCTTACGATAGGTCTGCGTCACCTCGACCGCCCCTTCGTACGAAGACAGTCCGAAGAAATTGCCGAACGTGTACTGGTATTGGTCGGTCGGGCTTGCCCCGATGTCGGCGTTTCTCCCAATAAAAGGCACCGTCACCTTCTCCAAAGAGGCGCAATGATCGAAGATCCCGCTTCCGAGCGAAGTGACGCTGTCGGGTATGACGATCTCCCGCAACCCGACGCAGTCCCGGAAGGCGTAGGAGTCGATACTCGTCAACTGATCGCCCATGGTCAATTCCGTCAGCGCAAAACAGCCGCGGAGCGCGTTGTCGGCGATCCTTTTCACGCCGCCAAGGTCGATCTTTTGCAAAGAGGCGCAGTTTTCCAACGCGTCCGTCACGAGATATCCGCCCCGGACGGTCAATTCGGTCAACGATTCCGGCAGATAGTACGTCTCCGTCACCGCGGAGTAGGTCCTGCCGTTGCCGTCCTTGACGTACGTCTGTTCTACCGCGACGCCGCCTAAGAAGGGATCTTTTCCGAAGAAATATCCAAAGGTGTATTGGTCCTTTTCACGAAAATCGGCTCCGACGTCCGGCTTGGCTCCGACGTACGGCACGGAGACCGAACGAAGGGAGGCGCACCCGGCAAAGATCCCCTCCCCGATCGCCGTCAGTCCGTCGGGCAAGACGACCGAAACAAGTCCCGTCGCTCCGGCAAACAGTCCGCTCCCGACGCTCGTGACCGGCGCATTGTGATAGACGGACGGAAGTACGACCGTCTCCGTAGAGCCGTCGAATCCGCTCGCTTCGTACTCACCGTTCTCTTTCTTCACAAAGGACACGCCGTAGGTGTACGGATGGGGCGCACCGCATATTGTGCAGCGTTCGTCCTCGCCGTAGTCGTGGACCCCGGTCGCGGGGACAGTTTGCTGCGCTACGATCGGCTCTCCGCAGACGGAGCAGTGGCTCCCCTCGGTCTTGCCACCGTCTACGCAGGTCGGCGCCACCGCCGGGTCAATGACTTCGGTGTGTCCGGTCGCGGAGAGGGTCTCCGTCTCCCGCGCGCCGCAAGCGCATTCCCTATATCGGGAACCGTCCGACGTGCAAGTCGGCTCCTTGTCCACCACCCATTCGCCGTAGCTGTGAATGTGTTTGGTCCCGCCGGACTTGCCGTCGGTCGTGCCGAGCCCGCACGCCGTCAACGCAATGCAGAGGGCGATACACAACACTATCGCCCCGAAAAATACTCTCTTGTAATTCAAATCTCTCTTCATAGCTTTTCTTGTCAATCATTATTGAAAAAACCGTCCAGTTCTTTCTGCCAAGCGGCTATCTTCTCCCGGTCGTACTCCTGCGGGATCTTTTTGGCGATGGCGTTGACCTTGTCGGAGTCGCCGAGCATCCCGACGATCTTCAAAAGCAAGCCTATGCGGCTCTTGCCCTGCCAAGCCTTTTTCAGTATCTCGCCAAAGGACAATTTGATCGGGTCTCCTCCGACGCCGTTGCCCATGATCTTTTCGTCGAAGATCCCTTTCTCAAAGAGGAAGTCGATATCCTTCGCTTCCGCGGACAAAAGCCATCTTTTCAGGACGTCCACGCCGCAATAGGCGCCGAAACGATCGTAGAATTTCAATTGATAGTTCCAGAGGTTCTTCTCCCCGCAGTCGTCGTCCTTTTGTAAGACTTCGGCGAGCATCTTGCCGCAGAGAAGGCTACAGAACATCCCGGAGCCCATCAAGGGGATGGTCATATACGCGGAGTCTCCGCACAGGACGTATCCGTCGGCGACCATCTTGCTGATGGGATAGCGCACGGGGATGATCGAGCAGAATCCGCACTTTATTAATTCGTCGGACAGGATCGGGTTGTCCTTTTTGAGCGCGGCAAGACCGCGGTCGATGTCCTCTTTGGTCAGTTTGTCGATGCGTCCGATCAAAATATCCACCATTCCCTCGCCGTAAATGCACCAGGAGATGCCCTTTTCGCCGATGTGTTGGAGATATGCCTTGTTGGTGTACTTCGGCTCTTCCACGCCCTCCTTCGGCTTGAAGAATCCGCGGTACGCCACGAAAGTTTCGCCGGGGTTGGGTCGGGTGGGTATGCCGAAACTTTCGGGCAGGCTCTCGCGGATCTCGGAGTGTGCGCCACCGCAGTCCACCACGAGGTCCGACGGGATCCGGACTCCGTCCACCGTGACGCCGACGACCTTGTCGTCCGCAAGGACGAGTCTCTCCACCTTCTTCCCGTAGTGGACCGTCACGTTTTCTTTGTCCTTGATGAGATTGTAAAAATATTCGTTGAGCGGTCGGCGGTACATCGACAGGTCTCCCGCCTGCGCGCCGCCTTTGACGAAGAGCTTGATCGACTCGTTGGGGTTGACGAACGTCCAGTCCTTTTTGTGGAACCAACCGCTCTCGTCGGGGAGGGGCAGTCCGAGCTCTTCAAAGATCTTCGGATCCATCTCGTCCGTCCAGTCGTAGGCGACGTCACCTCTTTCTTTTTTCTCAAACACTTCCACCGAGAAGCCCGCTTCGGCAAGGCACCTCGCCATATTCAGTCCGCCTTGATTCCCGCCGACGATGATCGCTTTTTTCATACTTATCTCCTAAAAAAATATTCAGCCGCGCTTTGCGACTGAATCTATTGTACCATACAAAAGAAGGGAATATCAAGACCGAAAGTCTCTTTTTGCATTATTTTCCACCGATCGAACGTCTTTTGCGCGCGAGCAGTAAAAAATCGGGAATGAAGTACGTCAGGATCGGCTTGAGTTTGTAGACGAAATTCCCTTCCCTCTTTGAAAAATTCCTCTTCGTCGCCGACCAACTTTCGGATAGACTCGCTTTTTTCCCGATGAAAAGGATGGGCAGACGGAGTTCTTTTTTCCCCTCTCTCTTCAGTTGCGTGAAAAAGATCCCCGTGAGGACTTCGGACACGAAAAATCTGCCGCCGTCCGACCGCTCTCTTTCCACCTCGGCGAGCACGGAAAAGAGAAAGTCGCAATAGCGGAAAAAGTCCTCTTTTTTGAATAAAAACGCGTTGTAAAAATAGGCGGCTTTTCCCCGAACATACTCTTCCGCCGCCAAAGAATACTCCGGAAAGAGCCTACCGATCGCCGACATCGCAAGATCGAGGTCTTCGGCTCCGTGCGCGGCAAGAAAGTTTTTGCGGACGGTCCGCCTGCGGTTGGGCATAGGCGCGACAAAGTCGTACTCTTCCATGATCCGATCGAACTTCTTTTCGTCGAAAGCGGTCTTTTGTAGGAGGTCCGTCGCCTCGGTCGTCTCATAGTAGGCGTACCGTCTTTTTTCGTAAATAAAATACCGCCGATAGTGATTGAGTCCGACTGCGTCCGGCGCGCCGATCTTGTCGAAGTTTTTCCACGCAAAGTACAAGGCGGTCAGTTCGTTATAGGTCCCGTTCTTTTTTGCGATATTCTCCCCATCGTCGTCGCGCAGCATCCCGTCGGACCACACGCCCTTCTTTCCCACCGCCACGGGCAAAAACACCCCGTCGGACGGGGGACAAAACTCTTTGTGGCAGGCGATGAGGATTTTCGTCTTCATATCGAGGTCATTGTATCACTTGTGCGGACGCTTTGTCAACGGACTCTCGTTAGCCCGGAGCGGACGGCGCGAGACGCTTTTTCCCAAAAAGCCGAGCGTAGGCGCACTATACGATACGCTCGCCGTTGCGGTAGAGAATATGCAACTTTTCGTACTCCCGTTCCAGATGGTAGTGTCCCGCATACCAACAGCCGTAAGCGATATTCTCTTTGACGCGCTGAAGGTACTTTTCGGTGTGGTGACCGTTGTAGTACGGCTCGGGGAAGTCGGCAAAACCGTCCTCCGGGATATCGGACAGGGGCGTCGTGTGCGAAAAGACGAAGTCAAAGCGTCCGCCGCGCACTTTTCTTACGATCTCCTCGAACCGCTCCGAGGAGACTTCTTCGTGCGAAAACCACGGTCTCCCATCCTGCTCGCGGATAAAGCGGTCAATACTGACCGCACCGCCCAAAACGAGGGCTTTTTTACCGTTGAGATCAAGCGTCGTGCCGTTTTTGGCAAAGTACACGCCGTAAGCGTAGTATCCCTCTCCTCCAAGCAAAGATACCTCTTTCGCCCAAGGCATTTCGTCATAAGGCACCTCGTGATTGCCCTGCACGCAGAGGATGGTGCAAGGAAGCGCCGCCGCCTTCTTCGTGCGATCGACGTCGGATAAAGCGACCCTCCCCTCCCGCTCAAAGTACGAGTCGTAAAAAAAGCCGCAGTCGCCGAGGATGACGACAAGGTCGTCGTTTTTCGCGCCCATTTTCTTCACTCTGTCGGCAAGATCCTCCACGTCTCCGTGGATATCGCCGGTCACGAACACGCGGGCAAAGGGTCCCGTCAAATCAAAATCCGTCGTTTTATCTGTCATATACACTCCGAAAACAAACTTTTCGGCTCCATTATACCACGCATTTCTCTTCCCGACAAACGCTTTGCGACACCAAACGCGCCGTCCCGCGCGCGAATTACGGTTGACTCCGACCACGCGGTATGGTAGCATATAGATATGCGCCGAGTACGGCGCAGAGAGGTTTTATGAAGAAAAAAGCGCTGCTGTTGTGCGCCGTCATCCTGCTGGTTTCGACGCTGTTTTCCCTCGTCGCGGGTTGCGGCGAGACTGCGGAAGGACCGACCCGACAACTGAACTTTCTCGTCCTCGGCGACTCCATCGGCGAGGCGATCCTCGGACCTTCTCCCTTGGCGGCGCGCGACCTGTACGCCTATTGCACGCTGATCGGCAAGGTCAACGGCTATCGCTATCACAATCGCGCCGTGAGCGGATTCAAGACCGGGCAACTTCTCGAGTACGTCTCCCGTCCCGCCGACGAAAATGCTTATACCCATATCACCCTCATCAAGGAGGCGGATATCATCGACGTGTCCATTTTAGGCAACGACTTTTTGCAAGACGGCGTCAACCGGTTTGCCGAAGACGCCATGCAAGGGGACTTTTCCCGCGCCGAACGGATACTGGGCGAGTCCTATGACAATCTCTGCGGGATCATCGACCGCATCTACGAACTCAATCCCGACGTCACCCTCATCATGCAGACTCTCTACAATCCCCTCTTCGCCGACACGATCATGCTCTCCGACGTGGTCAAGCAAAAGATAACGGAGGGCGGTTTTGACTCCTACGACATCGGCGGGAGTCTCCTGAACCGTCTCAACGACGTCCTGTACCGCTACCTTGTGCAACATCCGTACAAGTTCTTTATCGCCGACGTCAACGCGAAGTTCGACTACGCCTACCGAAAGGGTCCGCAATATCTGGAGCGGTATATGTACGCCGACTGCGTCCACCCGAGCAACGAGGGTCACGCCGCCATCTTCTCCGTCCTCCAGACCGTCCTGGAGCAACTGGGGCTCGCCGATCACGATAGAGCCTTGCAGAACTACAAAGACCTATGCTCGGAGCGATTGACAAAGCTCTACTCGGGGACTTCGGTCAACGTAAACGACGTCAAAAAGGCGATCAAGTGCGCCTCGACGTACGACAAGATCAACGAGATCTACTTCGACGCGACCGTCGACGTAGTCCCACGGTACTGAGGAGGAAACCATGAACAAACGTAAAGTTTTGATCCTGAGCCTTTTGCTGATCGGAGTCCTCTCTTCCGTCTTTTGTCTCGCCTCCTGCACAGAAACGGACGACCGTCCGCACTTTACGCAAGAGACGACCTTTACGCTCACCGCAGCGGAAGTGATGAGCAACGACGTAATAGGGTATCTGTCCGCCGACAATACGACCATCGTCTTCTTCCCCGACGGACGGATGCGCCTGACGCTCACGCCCAACCCCGCCCTGCCGGGCATCGTCTCCGTATATATGATGCGCCACAAGGACGACCTTGCCGGGATCAGTCTGAGCGATATGGACCGTTATACGGGCGAAGTCCTGCCCGGGCAGTCCTTCTACCGCCTGATGCCCGCCCTGATGAAACTGGGCGACAGTCTGGGACTGCACGTCAACGGCATCGACTACGAGGGCGAAGCCGCCGTAGCGTTCTTTGCCGATCTGGAAGAGTCGCACACGCTGCCCACCTTCGCCGTACCCAAGGACCTGACCGTGACCATCGAAGCGTCCTACGCCCTGTGCGAGGTCCCCTCCGCGACGCAAGAAGAACCCTTCCGGGCGATCTATCTCGGCGATTACGCCGACCTTGGCGGCGACCCCATCCTCCTCTTGACCCGCTATACGGACGACGAAGGCAACGAAGCGCTGTTCTTGACCAACGAGACGCTCGCCCTCCGATTCGACTTCTCCGTTCGATAAGGTCTTTTTTGCATACGAAAAGAGGAGCGAGCCTTTCCCCGCTCCTCTTGTTTTTTTGAGCCGTTATTTTTTCTGCACGGGCACGTCGATCTCGACGTCGGTCAGCGGGAAGGAACAGCACGGGTGGACGTACCCGAACTCTTTGTCGGCAAGACGTCTGCCGTCCACCGACTCCGGAACGTACACTTCGCCGGAGAGCAACTGAGACCGGCACCAGCCGCACCGACCGCTACGGCAGTCGGAGGGGACGGACAATCCCGCCGCTTCCATCGCGCGGAGCAAAGAGGTACTGCCCTTGCAGGGGACCTTCTTCACTTCGCCGTCGATATGGACGGTGACGGTATATTCCTTTTCGGCGTCGCCGGCATAGTCGGCGTTCTTTTCCGGGTGGAAGTACTCGCCGAAGAGTTCGTGCCGGACGAACTTCTGCCGTATGCCCAACTTTTCGATCTCCTTGTCGGCGAAGTCGTACATCGCCTGCGGTCCGCACAGGAAGATGGAGTAGTCCCCTTCCGGCGCGTACTTTTTGATGAGGTCGGCGGTGATGAAACCGCTCTCGCACCCCTCGACGGTCTCGTTACTGAGGACGTTGACCAATTTTATCTTCGGGCACTCCTTCGCCCAAGCGGATATTTCGTCGGAAAAAACGGCGTCCGCAAGGGTTCGGCTCCCGTACAACAATACGAGATCGAAGTCCTCGTCCCCTTCGTAAATGGCTTTGGCAAAGTCGCGGAAGGGCGTGATACCGCTGCCGCCCGCGATGCCGATGACGGTACCCGCGTCGCGGAGCCTTTGATAGGTGAAGTCGCCTAAAGGCGCGCTGGCGAGGATCTTGTCCCCGACTTTCACGTTGTCCAACATATACTGAGACGCCAGTCCGCCGCCGACGCGCTTGATCGTCAACATGATCTTGTCGTCCAGCGTGTCGCGCGGAGAAGAGGAGATGGAGTAGGGGCGATTGAGGACCTGCCCGTCAAACTCCAGATGGATGGAGAGGTATTGTCCCGCCTCGAACCAGGCGAGTTTTTCCGTCCCCGCTTCCTTATCGGGACCGAAGACGAAGCTCTTCATATCTTTGCCGTATTCGACGATCTCTTTGACGACGAGATGCTGGCAGTTGGGGTGGAGGGCTTTGGCTATCTTGTTGGGAAGATAGTCGTACAGATCGCGCGCGGGCTCGTCGGACGACTTTCCGATGGTGCCGAGTCTTGCGGCGATGAGTTTTATAATGGACAGCCTGGACAGGCTTTTTATGTTCGACTTAGCCATTGTTACTTGCCCTCCTTGAGTTCTTTGATGACGGCGCGGGCGGCCTTGTCCCCCGTGATGTATCCTGACGGGAATCCGTCCCCACGGGTGTGGTGCCCGCCGCAGAAGAAGAGATTTTTGACCGTGAATTCCATCGGCTCCAGAATGATACGCCCGATGATGTTGTCCCACTCCTCCGACGCATAGCCATAGATCGCTCCGTCCGGGGTCCCGAGATAGCGTGCAAAGGTGACCGGAGTCGCCAGAACGATCTCTTCGATATGGGGCAGGACGGATATCCCGAGAGTCTTTTCATAGTGCTTTATGTACCGCTCGGCGAGATCGGTCTTGTACTTCTTGTACCCTTGCGGGGTAAGGTCGGACGGCATATCGCCGGACATAAACGGGATCGTAAAGAACAACGTGCAAGTGCCCGCGGGCGAGGAGTCCGGGAGGACCTTGTTGAGGCAGTTGACCACATACATACCGTAGTTCTGACGGTTGTTAAACTGCACGCGAGAGTCGTTGTCGGAAGAGATAAAGGTGCTGTAGTCGTCTATCCCAAGCTCTTGCATCGAGCAATCCAGCCCGAGATAGATGGTCATAAAGGTCATACCCATCTTGCGGGCGTTGGCGAGTTTTTTCATCCGCTTCGGGAGTTTTTTCGCGTCCGAACGGTTGATGACGTTGCTGGGGATGATGTTACTGACGATCTTTTTCGCCAAGAACTTTTCGCCGTTTGCGACCACGCCGATCGCCGCGCCCTTGTCGTCGAACAAAAATTCGGTCACTTCGCTGTTGTATCTGATCTCACCGCCGAATCCTTGCAGTGCCTTGACCAAAGAGACGGACAGCTCGTGCGAGCGGTGATAGGGCATACTGGGCTTGATCTTGGCAAACGCCGCCAAAAGGGAGATGTAGTGCAACGCGTTGAGGTCGTCGGCGGGTACGCCGAGATATCCCCAGTAGGTGTTGAGGATGCTGCGAGCCTTTTCGGGAATGCCGAGGGCGATCTCCACTTCTTCGATGCTGTGCGACGCCACGCGCATAAAGTCCCCGTACTTGTTCATCAACGTGACGGGGTTGATCTTGTTGTTTTTCGCCTGCATATACTTCTGCGCTTCGTCGATGTTCTCGATCAGGTCCAAAAGTTGCGCCACCTTTTCACGACATCCGGGCACCGCCTTTTCCATATCGTCCAAAAGGTTCTCTCTGCCGGTATGCAACACGACGTCGTAGCCGTCCTTTCCCGTCGAGATCGCGCGAAACAGGGTATCTTCGTACGCGAGATCCACCCGCGCCCCGAGGTCCTCGAAAATCTTCCTCGTGGACTCCAGCCCCTCCGAAGTGCTCTCGTCGCAGAGTTCGTGCAAGGCGGTCTCGAACTCGAACCGTCCTCTGACGAAACTTGTCGCGCACCCACCGGGCAGATTATGCTTTTCTAAAAGAAGCGTCTTATACCCCGCTTGCGCTATGGTAGCCGCCGCGACCAAACCGCCGTTCCCGGCGCCGACCACGATCACGTCATATTCTTTCATTGGCGTCCTCTCCTTATAATAAGATTCTTACTAAGGAAAATTTTACCACAGGAAAAAAGATAGTGTCAATATAGTAAATCGGCAAAGATACGCAACATAAAAAGTGTCGCCCAAAAAAAGAGGACTTTTTCGCCCTCTTTTTCGTAACAATTCTCTTTTCTTTCGACCATTCCGCCACTCCGTTCATGAGGGCTGATGACGGACGATTGCGCATTACGCATTGCGAATTCTCTCCAATATCTCCTTGTCCGCGGGGCAGAACTCGTAGTCGTTTATCTCCGTAGGGAGGATCCATTTGATCTCCTCGTGCTCCAACTTTTTGGGTTCGCCCGAGACGATCTTGGCGTTGTAGACGGTCAAGCGGACCGTCAGATCGGGGTACTCGTGGGTGACCATCATAAAGACCTCTTTGGGTTCGACGGTCACGTCGATCTCCTCACGGCACTCTCGGACGAGTGCCTGCTCCCGGCTTTCGCCGGGTTCTACCTTGCCTCCGACGAACTCCCACAAAAGGGCGCGCGCCTTGTTCTTCGGGCGTTTTGCGATAAAAAACCTATTCTCTCTCCAAATAAGTGCCGCGACGACTTCTACCATATTCCCTCCGTCCCTTTCAGTATACCGCATTGTCCACCGAAAGTAAAACGTCCCGAACAAGAGCGGAAACGTCCACACTTTACAAAAACGGCGCAACCCACGTCAGGCTACGCCGTCTTTTTCAATGTACGATGTCCGATCTACTCCACCTTTATGTCTCGGATACTGACCTCGTTGCCGGTGACCAGATAGGTATCGTGCCCTTTGCAGTACGGGCACTCCTTGGCATACTCGGTGGTCTTGTAGGTCTTTTTACAGGAGCGGCAATAGGATATCCCCTCTAAGACGATGAGATTGAGCTCACACTCTTTGAGGTACGTAGTCCTCTTTTTCGCCCACTCGAAGCAGTCACGAAAGAGGTCCGGGACGATGGAAGATACTTCGCCTACCTCCAGGTTGAGTTGGGTCACCTTATTGACCTTGTTTTCGGCGGCGACCTCTTCCACCTGCTTGACCACGTTCATCACAATGCCGAGTTCGTGCATTGTTACTTCGCCGCCTTTTGCGCTTTTTTGAACTCTTTACGCTTCTTGGCGAGTTCTCTCGCCTCGGCGCTGCAACGGTGCGCGACGATCTTGACGGCGCGCTTTGCCGCATATCCGAGGAGACCGGTGACCTTCTTTTCGGCGACGCGCATATCGGAGCAACGCGGATGATCGCGGTGCAGATGAATGGCGTCGAATTGGCATCTCGTGGTGCACAGACTGCATCCGATACACTTGTTCGGATCGACGTAGGAGGCGCCGCAGGAGAGGCAACGGGAGGTCTCGATCTTGACCTGCTCCGCCGTCAACGTCTTGTGCGCGTCGACGAAAGAGTTCTTGTGGTCGATCGTCTCGTCCATGCCGGCTTCCTGTCTGCCCGCCTTGTCGTAGTCGGGGAAGGTGATGTCGTCCTTGTCGAGCGGGGTGTAGTTCCTTCTGTCTCTGCCGATGGTCATAGAGGCTCTCGGACGGACGTGACGGTGCAGACTCTCCGCCGCTTCGTGACCGGCGGCAATGGCGTCGATGACGAACTTGGGTCCGGTGTAGACGTCACCACCGACAAAGATGTCGGGATCGTCGGTCTGATAGGTGAACTTGTCGGCGACGGGGTAGTTGCCGTGCCAGAACTTCACTCCGGTCCCCTCAAGCAGGTTGCCCCACTCGATGGCTTGACCGATGGCGAAGACGACCTTGTCCGCCGGGATCTCCAGGACCTCATTCTCATCATAGACAGGCGCGAACTTCTTTTCGGCGTTGAAGACGCTGACGCACTTTTTGAAGACGATGGCGGTGACTTCGCCGTTGTCGTTGACTTTGACTTCCTTCGGACCCCAACCGTTCTTGACGTCAATGTTTTCTTCCAGGGTCTCGCGGATCTCCTCTTTGCTGGCGGGCATTTCGTCTCTTTGCTCCAGGCTGACCATCGTGACGGATTTGGCTCCCAGACGATGCGCGTTCCTGGCGCAGTCCACAGCCACGTTGCCGCCGCCGACTACGACGACGTCTCCGGCAAAGGACTCTCTGTTTTCAAAGCTCTTGCGCAGGTATTCCACGGCGATGTCGGTACCCTTTGCGGTATCGTTGGGCACGTTGGGACGTCTGCCGCCCTGACAGCCGATAGCGATGTAGAAGGCTTTGTACCCTTGCTTTTTGAGTTCCTCAATGGTGATATCTTTGCCGACTTCCACGCCGCACTTGATCTCGACGCCGAGTTTTCTCAACACGTCGATCTCCGCCTCGATGACATCCTTTTCCAGTTTGTAGGACGGGATCCCGTAGGTCAACATACCGCCGGGACGGGCGTTCTTTTCGAACACGGTGGGCGTATATCCCATCTCGGCAAGATAGTACGCCGCGGACAGACCGGCGGGACCGGCGCCGATGATGGCGATCTTTTCGTCAAATTTTCCGTAGACCGATTGCACGACCTTTTCGGGGACGTAACGGTTCTCTTCTTTGAGTTCGAGATCGGCGACGAACTTTTTGACGGCGTCGATACTGACGGGGGCGTCGATCTTGCCGCGGGTGCAGGCGTCTTCGCAGCGCTTGTTGCAGACGCGTCCGCAGACCGATGGGAAGGGGTTCTCGGTCTTGATCATAGCCAGGGACTCGCGGTACTTGCCCTCTTTGGCGAGAGCCAAGTAGGCTTGAATGGGCACGTGCGCGGGGCAAGCCGCCTTGCAGGGAGCGGAACCCTTCTCGTACGTATTGGACATACGCGCGTTGTCGCGGTACTCTTCGTCCCAAGCATATTCGCCCCAAATGTTGTTGTCGGGCAGAGGCGCGTGCTTGTACTTGACTTCGGATCCGTCCTTTTGGCAGAGTTTTTGTCCGAGTTTGACGGCTCCGCCGGGGCAGACCTCCACGCATTTGCCGCAAGCGACGCACTTTTGCTTGTCCACTTTGGCGGTGTAGGCGCTACGAGACAGATACGGGGTGTTGAAGAGCATACTGGTACGCAAAGCATTACAGATCTTGACGTTGCAGTTGCAGATATCGAAGATCTTATCCTCGCCGTCGATGTTGGTTATTTGATGGACGTAACCGTTCTTTTCGGCGAGTTCCAATATCTCAAGAGCGCGCTCTTTGTCGATGTAGTGGGCTCTGCCGGTCTCGACGGCGTAGTCCGCCATATCGCCCAGCTGAATACACCAGTCGTCCACGTCGTCGGTACATCCGTCGCCGAGGACGGCGCGGGAGGCGCGGCAGGAGCAGATACCGGCGGCGATGTGTCCGTCGTATTTTTTCAGCCAGTGCGAAATATGCTCGACGTCCACCGACTCGGGGCTGGCGTTGACTTCCTTTTCGACCGGGATGACGTGCATACCGATGCCGTCGCCGCCCGGACGGACCATCTGAGTGATGCCGGCAAGCGGAATAAAGGTCATCCTTTCAAAGAAGGACGTGACGGCGGGGTTCCTTTCGATACGGTCCACCGAAGAGTTGAAGAGTTCGGCGCTGCCGGGCACGAAGAAGCAAAGACGCCACTCTCTGTGTTTGATCTTCTCTTCCTCGGTCATGGTGCGGACGTCAAAGTCGTAGGCGGGACCGTCGTGGGTGTACTTTTCGCCGTAGCCGTATTCCAAAATACCGATGACGGACATCTCGTCCAACAGCTTTTTGAGTTGAACGGGTTCGTACTCCTTGTTCATCTCGAGCAACTCGTCAAAATTGTAGAACTTGCGCAGTTTCATCTTGTTGAGAACGTCGCACATTTCCGGGGTGAGCATCTCCCGGAGTCCCCAGTACTCGGGGTCGTCGGAGGTCAGTCCCTTGATCTTGTGGGCTACGACGTCGGTGATCTTGCGACCGAGCTTTAAGTAGCGCGGATCGGGATTGGCTTCGCCCTGATACTTGCTGATGATTTTGTCGTTCTGTTTGGGCATATCGTCTTCTCCTTATATTGTATTTGTATTAAAGAAAATGTTTTTTCAGTATTAAATCCTCGGCTCTTTGTTGCTTTGCACAAAGGAGCGGATGTATTCGACGACGGCTTGGACGTTTTGCCCGGTCTTCGCCGAGATCGGCAGTACCGTCGCGGACGGATTTCTGTACGCAATATTTTTACGGCACTTTTCGAGATCGAAGGAAAAGTACCCGCTCACGTCGATCTTGTTGATGACGACAAGGTCGCACGACTCGTATATCAAGGGGTACTTCAAGGGTTTGTCGTCCCCTTCCGGGACAGACAGAATGGTCATATTGAGGTGTGCGCCGGTGTCGTACTCCGCGGGGCAGACCAGATTGCCCACGTTCTCCAAAAACACAAGGTCGAGGTCGTCGTAGCCGATCTCGGTCAGTCCCTGTTCGGTCATAGACGCGTCCAGATGACACATTCCGCCGGTGTGGAGCTGTACCGACTTGACCCCCGTCCTCTCCGCCACCTTGACCGCGTCCACGTCGGAGTCGATGTCCGCCTCCATCACGCCCACGCGCAAGGTCTTTTTCAGTTCGTTGACCACGGAAATAAGGGTGGTCGTCTTTCCGGCGCCGGGACTCGACATGACGTTGATGAGGGTCGTCCCCTTTTCGGATAAGCGCGCGCGCAGAAGATCGGCCTGACGGTCGTTGTCCGAAAACACGCTCTTTTCCAAAAGGATGGTCCTGACTTCTGTCATACGTTCTCCCGCTCAAAAATCGATCGGTCGGAGCCCCGAAAAACGGGGCTCCGCCAAATTTTTAGAAGAATCTGCCGATGATGTCCTTGCTGGCGGCGCAGGTGTCTTCCATATCGCCAAACGAGATGATCTCGCCGGCGTAGTAGGTGTTCTTGGTGCCCTGGATGGCTTCCAGTTTGTCATACCAACCGTCCGCGTAGTCCTTACAGGAGACGTGCGGGCAATAGTAAACTTCCTGCGCGAAGTGCTTCTCTTTGATCGGGAAGCCGACCCTCTCCATATCTTCGTCCATCATCTTCATCACGTCGTCGAACTCTTTGTCGGGACTGCCGGTGTGGTTTGCCAAAGCATAGACGGTCGCGGGGCAGTCACGATCAAGATATTGCCATCTGTTGTAGTAGACCATTGCGTGACCGAGTCTTTCGGGGACCATGTTCTCGACGAGGTAGCCGGAGATGTTCGGGCTCTTGCCTTCCTCGAAAGTGGCAATATAGTCGCAATATCTCTCGTGGATGATCTTGCCGAAGAGGTCTTTTTCGTCCTTGGTCGCGTCGGCATAGTTTGCGAAATAGTCGAGAGGCGTGGTGACGATGAGTTTGTCGAACTCTTCGGTGGTCTCGACGCCGTCTTTTTTGATGGTGACGAGGACCTTCCCTTCCGGGCGCTCGACCTTGACGACTTCGGTGTTGAGAATAGCCGGGTGCTTCAACTTCCTGTTGACGGCGTTGTAGATCTCTTGGGTGCCGTCTTGCCAGGTCCAAAGTCTGAGATTGACGAATTCAAGAGCCGTGGTAACGTCGAGGTATTTCATAACGAGAGCCGCGGGGACTTCGTCAAAATAGCCGTAGCCGAAAGAAGTGAACGGCGCGATCCAGATCCTTTGGACCTCCTCCACCTTGTTCAGTTTGCAGAATTCGGAGAAGGGCAGAGCCAGATCTTTCAAGTTCGGGTTGGAGCCCTTGATGTAGTTCGGGAAAGAATTTTCGGCGGTTGCGCCGCAGTGTCCGTCTACGCCCTTGGAGATACCGTAGTATTGCCCGTTGGCGACGCCGATATGTCCGTAGCAGTCGTAGCCGACGTACTTGGTCTGCATGAGTTTGTTGAGCTTCTTCATCTGCTTCTTCAATTTGAGAAGACCGAAAAGCTTTTTGAAAGAGAAATCCACCTTCGGATTGCTCCAGTCGTCGATCGCACCATCGAGCGTGCGGAACTCACGACGCATGTTCGGTTCGCCGGGTTTGAAGTCGGGACCTTTGTGATAGTACCCGCCGAACTCTTCCATTTCGGAGACGGCATGGTAGGTGATGGCGCCCATAATCGCGCCGGTTTCAAAACTCCTTTCTTCGGTCTTCCCGTTATGGGTGACTTTGAGTTTCGGAGACCAGCACTTGCCGCCGACCTTGTTGAGTTTTTCATAGATGACGTAGTTTTCGTATCCTTTCTTTTCCAGATACATGCCGCAAGCAAGTCCCGCAGGACCGCCGCCGATGATACAAATGCGTTGTGACAAATCGCTCATAAATAGGGGTTCTCCTTTTGAGATTATGATATAAATATTTTATCTCAAAAATATCACGATGTAAATAGGTTCTCAAAAATTTTTTTACAAAAATAGCCAAAAAATACAAAAAAAATCGGCGAAAAAGCCAATTTACTTTTGCTCACTAAAGCGAAAAAGCGCGTTTTACTTCGGCTCGCTAAAGCGTTGTTGCGGAGTTGGACGGCTCCCTTGTCAAAGTCAAAAGATATTTGTCGTCGTCTCTTGTGAAAGCGACGGACAAAAGACCAACATATGCCAGTGCCTCTTCCTCCGGCGACCTCAGCCCGACCGAGACGCCTTTCGCCGCCTTTTCGTGATGTCCGTCAATCTTTTCTCTCGACTCGTCAAAGGCAATATACAGCCTCCCGCCCGGGACGAGCAGGTCCCGCGCTTTGACGGCAAAAAGTCGCTTGTCGAAAAAATGCGGATAGGCGTCGAAGACGAAAAGACAGTCGTATTTCCCGTTAAAATCATAAAAATCAGCGCAAAAAAAACGGACTCCGGGACGCGTCGTCTCATTCTTTGCCCGACGTATCATCTCGTCGGAGAGGTCGATCCCATCCACCGTCGCGCCCCGCTCGGACAGGTAGCGACTCAGCACTCCCGTCCCGCAACCGACGTCGAGGACGGACTTGCCGACGAGTTCTTCTTGTCCGAACAGTTCGTCAAAGACCGCCTTCTCTACCGGGTGATCCTTTCGCCAATCGGCGGCGAGACTGTTGAAAAAGTCCCTTTGTTTGCTCGCTTCTTCACGCATTTTTGACCCTTTCTATCGCCGTCCGAAGGTATTTTTCCAGTTCTTCCACGCCATCGTTTTTTACGGCGGAAAGGAAAAAAACGGTCGCTTTTTCGTTGCGCATTTTTATGTTGTTTTTTGCTGTTTCGGCGTCAAAATCGAAGACCTCCGCGACGTCTGTTTTCGTCACCGCGACCACGTCCGCCACCCGGAACATAAGCGGGTACTTCTTCGGCTTGTCGTCCCCCTCCGGCACCGACAGAAGGACTAAGTTTTCCGTCGCGCCCGTATCGAACTCCGCCGGGCAGACCAGATTGCCCACGTTCTCCAAGATCACGAAGTCGAGGTCCTCGTACCCGAGGGCGCAGAGGGCGTCGTAGGACATCTGGCAAGTGATGTGACACGCTCCCGCCGTATGCATCTGCAAAGTGCGCACGCCGAGTTCGGAGACCGTCTCCGCGTCCACCGAGGAGTCGATATCCGCCTCGATGACGCCGATCTTGTAGTCATCCTTCATCCGCTTAAGCAGTTCGACGATGAGCGTGGTCTTTCCGCTGCCGGGGGACGCCATCACATTGAGATAGAACACCTTTTTCTCCGCCAACTTTTTTCGGATCTCTTTGGCGAAAAGATTGTTTCGGGAGGTGATGTCCTCCTTGATCTCCACGACGTTGTACTTATCCATACTCAATTCCTCCTCTCGCCTCCGCGAGTGCTCTGTCTATCGAATTTGTCCCGATCTTGTCTCTGCGCACGACTTTTCGCGCATATCATTCGCTTCGACAGCGTATTTCACGCACAAAAATTTGTGCATATCACGCTCCGTTAAGGAGCCTACTCCTCACTCGCCGGGCGATTTTGCGCCGGACTTACGGGGTTTTTGTGCTTTTTTCCACCGCGGCGCCGTCTTCGACGGGGATTTGGCTTGTTTTGCAAGATCTGCCCTACCGTCGCTCCGCCCTTTGAGGTCTTCACTTCGCTGAGTTCTTGCGGCTCTTCGTAAAAGAGCGGGACGAGATCGATCCGTCGTAGGTCCTCTTCGGTCGCGCCGAGGGCGTCCAAGGCTTCCGCAAAGGGCAAAAAGAGGATCTCCTTGCCGCTTTGGGCGCAAATCTTAGCCGAATTGTACCGCGCGTCTTCGGTCTCGTCGTAGGTGATGAAGATCTGTATCGCCGAGGTCCGCGGCGTATAACAAGCGCCGGCGGCGTACAGTCGATCGAGGAGTGCCACAAAGTCGGAAAAACGCTCTTTTTGCAGGCTGGACCCGATACAGACCACTTTTCCGGAAAAGACGGCGTTGTTCGCTTGCTTGTTCCTCTTTAATTTTTGCACATAATTCCGCAAAAAACCGTTCTGCACCTTTTTGTTGCCTTCGACAATTTTCGCAAGACGTTTTTTCGCCTTTTCGCGGGCGACTTCCCGCAGGAGTTTTTGTCGCTCCTCTTCCATCATGAGGAGGGTCTCGGCAAGGTTCAAGCCTTCCTTTTCGGCTATTTTTTGCAGTCCCAACACCACGGCGTAGGCGTCGTCGTCGGACTTGTGGAAGCGGATCCCCTCGATGCCGAGTTCTTCCACGAATCCTCCTACCGAGACGTCTTTGTTCGCGTGCGTGTAGCCGCGATAGAGCCGCTGAAAGTCCTTGTATCGGAACTTGAGCGGGGGCAGACCGTAGTCGGCGCAAGCCGTCGCCAAAAATCCGACGTCGTTTTGCAAAGAGAACCCGACTATGACGGTATCCGGGGCGTATAAAAGGGCGCGGATGGTCTCGTACCGATGCGGAAAGGTGGGCGCGGCGAAGTACTCTTTGTCGGAAAAACACAGCGTCATATCCCCGCGGCTCTTTTTGCCGGACAGGGTAATGCGGTGTTCGGGGTTGATCAAAAGACACTCCTTTTCGATGATCCCGAAGGACTCGTCAAAAAGGACGTACCCGAACTCGCAGATATGCTTTCCGTCACAACACTCGATGTCAAAACTGAGATACTTCATACCTTCTCCGATGGTCTCGTCTTCTTTCGTAATGCGGTACTATTGTACCCGACCGACGCGCACTTGTCAACCTCTCCCTCCTCCCTTCGCCCCGACAAACCGCATAAATCGTTTTACTTTTTGCAAAAAGCCTGCTACAATGATATCCGTCGCCGACATTTGCGACTTTAAACGAATTTAGAAGATGTTCCTTGCTTAACCATCTTCAAAAATAAAAAACAAGGAGGTCATATTCAATATGACGAAACTAAAAACTCTCTTTTCCGATCTGTTTTACGAACTGAAGCTGCTCCAGCGGAGCGTACCGTCGGCGATCCTCGCCCTCTTCGTCACCTCCGTCGTGTCGATGAATCTGCTCGCCAACAAGTCCATCGACCTCAACTTGGATTGGTTGGCTTTGGACTGCGGGCTCATCTTCTCCTGGGTCGCCTTTTTGACGATGGACGTCGTCACAAAGCGCTTCGGTGTGCGCGCCGCCAATATGCTGTCGATCATCGCCCTGCTTATCAATCTCCTTGCGTCCGTCCTCTTCATCGCCGCGGCGTATATCCCCGGCACCTGGTCGCAAAGCTATGTGGACGGGTCGGAGGCGATCATCAATTTCGCTTTAGACGGCACTTTCAAATCGGCGTGGTACGTCATCATGGGTAGCTCGATCGCCTTTATCGTATCGGCTTTTCTCAACAACTTTTTGAACTTCGCCATCGGCAAACTCTTCAAAAAGAAAAACTTTCTTGCCTTTTCCGTGAGCAGTTATGCCTCCACCTTCATCGGGCAATTCGTCGATAATCTGCTGTTTGCGCTGATCGTCAGTCTCAACTTCTTCGGCTGGTCCATTCTGCAATGCGTGACTTGCGCCTTGACGGGCGCCGTGGCGGAACTGCTTGCCGAGGTCGTCTTCTCGCCCGTCGGCTACCGCGTCGTCAAAAAGATGGAGACCGACGGCGTGGGGCAGGCGTATGTGGACTATATGCAAGAAAAAAAGGAGAAAAAAATATGTCGGTCATAGTCACGGGTTCGGCGCGCGGCATCGGAAAAGCCGTCGCGGAAAAGTTTTTGTCCGAAGGAGAATCGGTCGTCGGGATCGACCTTGCGTCTTCTGCGATCGAACACCCTCTCTATACCCATATCCGAAGCGATCTGACAAAGAATCTGCCCGACGTCCCGACGGACGTCTCCGTCCTCATCTGCTGTCACGGCGTCCAGGAGCCGGAAGAAGACTGCGTGGCGATCAATCTCCTCTCCACGATCAAGGCGGTGGAAAAATACGCCTTTACGCCCGCGATCAAGGCGGTCCTCGTCGTCGCCTCCGCCTCGGCAAGGAACGGGTCCGAGTTTCCTTACTACGTCGCAAGCAAGGCGGGCGTAGTCGGATATGTCAAAAACGTCGCCCTCCGTCTGGCACCCTACGGAGCGGTCGCCAACACGCTGTCCCCCGGCGGAGTCCTCACCGAGTCCAACTCTTCCGTACTGGACGACCCGGACTTGCGTGCCGAAGCAATCGGCGAGTCCCTCCTCCGGAAATGGGCTACGCCGGAAGAGATCGCCGAGTGGGCGTACTTTTTGACCGTCAAAAATCGCTCTATGACCGGAGAAGATATTTTGGTGGACAACGGCGAACAACTGAAAAGCAACTTCGTCTGGAAAAAGTGATCCCGCCTTTCTCATCAAAAAGGGGGCGGTAAGAAACGTCATTCTTCTCACCCCAATGAATTGTCGTTACGCAACATGAGTTGACGCGCTTTACGCGTCATGAATTGGGGCGTTGCGCCCCATGAATTCTCGCATTTTCAGAAAATGCTCCATTATGGATGCGGCTCTTTCAACGTCTGTTGAGAGAGCCGCGTTATTTTATCCATAATGCAATTTTTACAAAAATTGCAATTCATGACGTCCTTGTGACGTCAATTCATGGCGATAGCCAATTCATGCGAGGAACTCGCAATTCATGGGCGGTTAAGAGACATCGTTTCTTAAATCGCCCCTTCTTTTCTCTGTCCTTTAATCTTTACTGAATATCCGAGTACATATCGATGACGGCGGTATTGCCCGCTTTCAGGTCTCTCATGACGCCGCAACGGTTGAGGGTCTCTTCGGACGGGAACATGGTCTCGATAAACATCGCTTTCCAGTCCTCCCATTGCTCCTCGGTGTAGTTTTCGGGTTTGTCGGCGAACATTCCGTCCTCGTCTTCGGTGTAGTAAGCGTAGAGCTCGTTGTAGACTTCGGTCAGAGGACTGACGCAGCCCGCATACTCGCAGTTCTTGAGGGCGATGTCCTTCCGGCAGAGGAACTTCAGGAAGTAGTTGGCGGCGGTCACGTTGCCGGCGTACTTATTGATGACGAAGTTGTCGATATACACGTTGCCGCCCTCTTCGGGTACGACGTACCACAGATTGCGATTGCCGTCGCGGTCCACGCCGTTGGCATCCTCGTAGGTGTTCATCACATAGCCGGCGTCACAGGACCACATAAGAGCGATCGTGGGGGCGTCCTGAGCGTTGGCCGCCATTTTGAATTTGACGTCGTCCACGTCCCACTTGTCGCCTTTGGCTTTGATCTTCAAGAGGGTCTGTTTCGCCGCCTCGACCGTACTCGCGTCGGATTTTTCGAAGATCGTCTGGATCAACGCTTTTTTGACCGAGCCGGACACTTTCATGAGTTCTTCCCGCGCGTTGTAGATGCAAGCGGCGGCGTACGCGTCGCGCACCGAGTCCTTCAGAGACCGATGTCCCTTGAATTCGTCGCCGAAGAAGGAATCCCAGCTGGTGATCTTTTTGCCGGTCTTGGTGATGTCGTAGACGAGTCCCAGCGTGCCGTACATATAGGGGACGGAGTACTCCAGGGTCTTGTCATACTGTCTCGCCGCATTCAGGTACTCTTCCAAAAAGAGCCCCTCGGTCGTCACGTCCAAGATGGTCTTGTCCACCTTTTGGACCAAGTTGTGGTTGACCAAATACTCCACCATATAATCGGACGGGCAAAGCAGGTCGTAGTCGGACTGACTGCCCTCGACGGCGAGCTGGATCTGCTCCACGGTGTCGAAAGTCTCTATCGTCACTTTGACTTTCTTTCCGGTCTCCTGCTCGTACCACTCCTCGAACAGACCGAAGATCTCTTCATCGATGTACTCGCCGGGCATATACAACTTGAGGACCTCGTCGCGGGGACCGGACCCACACCCGAACAGGAACGCCGACAGGCTGAGTACCAATACGGCAATGAGCAAAATACAGACGATTTTTTTCATTTTTTTCTCCTTATTTTTATTTTTGTTTTTGTTTTTTCAGTTTTTGATTCTTGACCACGTTGTAGACGATCAGTACCGTCAATACGACGACGAACAAGATCGTGGACAGCGCGCGGATCTCGCTCGGTATGCCCCTTTTGCGGATGCCGGCATAGACGTAGGTGGAGATCGTGTCCACGTTGGCTCCGAAGGAGTTGATGTTCGTGACCACGAAGTCGTCAAGAGACAGTGTAAACGCCAGCGCAAACCCGGATATCATCGCTCCGGCAAGTTGGGGGATCATCACCGTAATAAGACTGCGGAAAGGTCCCGCGCCGAGGTCCATACTCGCTTCCAGAAGGTTGGGGTTCAGTTGCTTCAGTCTCGGGCTGACCGTCAAAATGACGTAGGGCGTGGTGATGACGGTGTGCGTAATGATGAGCCACCAGAATCCGAAGTTGATCGGGATCCGAACGGTGTCTCTTAAAAAGATCATCAGAAGGAAAAATCCCATTGCCGTGACGATCTCGGCATTGACGACGGTGATCTGCGAGGCGGCGTCCACGACGGCGCGCGTCTTTTTCCGCATATAGTGGATACCGACCGCAGCCGTGGTCCCGAGCACCGTGGCGAGAGCCGCCGAAATGAGCCCGATCAGAAGGGTGTTTTTGGTGGCGTCCAACAGTTTTTGATTCTGTAACAGCTTTTGATACAGCGCAAAGGTAAATTCGCCGTATTCCTCCCCGACCGACTGCGCGCCGGAGAAAGAATAGATCACGATCATAATAAGGGGCAGATAGGTCGCCGCAAGGACGACGATCAAGATCGCCCACTTGACGCCGAGGGATAGTCTCTTGCTCACTTTTTCGTTCATACCGCCTTCCCTCCTTTGGGCGCCTTCTGCGTCCTGTTGGTCAAAAACCTACCTAAGACCATCACCAACAACACGATCACCAACAACACGAACGAAAGAGCGGACCCGTAGCCGTAATTGCCGTAGCTTTGGTACTCGAACAGATTGGCGATCTTAGCGCCGATGACGGTCGTCGAAGTATCGCCCATCATCTTTGTGATGGCGTAGCTGGAAAAGATGGGCATAAACATCATACTTACCCCGCTGATGACGCCGGGGACGCTCAAAGGCAGGGTCACTTTGAAAAAGGTCGTCACCCCGTTGGCGCCGAGGTCCTTGGACGCCTCGACGTAGCTCTTGTCCATATTGAGCAGTACCGTGTAGATCGGCAGGAGCATATATGGGAAAAAGTCGTATACCATACCGACGACGGCGGCAAAATACCCGTTGCCGACGCCCATGGCGGAGAGTACCGACTGCAAGGCGAAAATGCGGAGCATAAAGTTGATCCACATCGGAATGATGAACATAAGCGACAGGATCGCCATCTTATTGAAGGGAGCGGACGCCAGAATGTAGGCGACCGGGTAGGCGATGGCGAGACAGACGGCGGTGGAAAGAGTGGCTATCCCGACGGTCTTGCCCAACTGGATAAGTGTCTCCTTGTTGGTGAAGACTTTGCCGAAGTTGTCGAACGTGAAGCTCCCGTCGCTGCCGCGGAAGGCGTAGACCAATACCAGTATTAACGGAACGATAACAAAGACCACCGTCACCGCAAGATACGGAAAGGAGAACGCCGTCGGGCGGAAGACTTTAGCCTTGCGCTTCATCTTTCTCCTCCTTTTCGGGGTCGTACTTTTCCAGACGGACCTTGCCTCCGTCTATCTTGATGCCGACGCGGTCGTCCATATCCCACTCGTCTGCGGTGTCTATATAGAAGTCGTCGTCACTGTCGGTGAAGACTTGCACCTGATAATAGGTGCCCTTGTACAGACTTTGGGTGACGTTGGCGCCGATGACGCCGTCCTCTTCGTCGTCGGTCAGTTCGATCGCGTTAAAGGGGACGTAGACCACCACTTCGTCTCCGGTCTCGAATCCTTCCGTCGGGATCTTAAAGCTCCCTTCGCAGAAGGTGACTTCGTTTTCACCGGTGACCTCGCCGAGGTACTTGTTGATGGTCAATATCTTTTTCATGATGTGGATGCTGTCCGGGCGAATGAGCATGGATACCGTCGTCCCGGGACGCGCCTCATTTTGCGACTGGACGGTGAACTCATATCCGTCGGATAGGACCTCCATCTCGTAATAAGTCCCCTTAAAGACGGTGGAGAGCACCTCTCCGACAAACTGCCCCTCCCCTTTAGTCAAGACGATGTCCTCGGGTCTGACTACGACGTCCACGCGCTCGTTTTTCTCGAATCCTTTGTCCACACACTCGACGGACTTGCCCAAAAAGTTGACGCAGAAGTCCTTTTCCATCACGCCGGAGAAGATATTGGACTCTCCGATGAAGTCGGCGACGAAGGCGTTCGACGGTTCGTCGTAGATCTTTTTCGGTTGAGCGATCTGCTGAATGACGCCGTCGTTCATGACCACGACCACGTCGGACATCGAAAGAGCCTCTTCCTGGTCGTGGGTGACGAAGATGAAGGTGATGCCGAGGTTCTCGTGCATCTTCTTCAGTTCGATCTGCATCTCCTTCCGCATCTTAAGATCGAGAGCGCCGAGGGGCTCGTCCAAAAGAAGGACTTTCGGCTCGCACACGATGGCGCGGGCGATCGCCACTCTCTGCTGCTGTCCGCCGGAGAGAGAGTTGACGTCCCGGTATCCGTAGTCGGCGAGCCCGACCAAATTCAGAGCGCGGTTGACCTTTTCGGTGATCTCCGCCTTGGTGTACTTCCTGTATCCGCTCTTTTTGCTTGCGTCGGGGAGTTTTTTCAGTTTCAGTCCGTACGCCACGTTCTTAAAGACGTTCAGGTGCGGAAAGAGCGCGTATTTTTGGAAGACGGTGTTGACCGGGCGCTTGTAGGACGGAATGCTCGTCATCGGCACCCCTTCTATATAGATCTCGCCCGAGGTAGGCGACTCGAATCCGGCGATACAACGGAGCAAAGTGGTCTTGCCGCAACCGGACGGTCCCAACAGCGTCACGAACTGCCCCCTCTTGATCCCCAAACTGAGGTCGTCAAGGACGGTCACGTTGTCGAAGACCTTGGTCACGCCTTTGATCTCAATAATATTGTCGCCGTTTTTCTTTGTCGGCGTCTGCGTCGGAGCGACCGGGGTCTTGTCGGTCTTCTTTTTCAAAAACGGCTTCATGCTAAAGCGTCCTCCTCGGTTCTAAAAGTTTGGCGGACAGGATATCCACAGCACCGTCGCCTTCCTGTCCGTGACGTTTTCTATAGAGTGTTTATTATCGGCTTTGTAATAGAAGGTCTCTCCCTTTTCGACGGTGAAAGACCTCTTGCCGACGGTCAGTTTGATCGTGCCGGTTACGACGTACCCAAACTCTTCCCCCTCGTGGGGCATATCGCTCTCCTTGGCGCCCTTCTCGTTGAGGTCGAGTAAGATGGGCTCCATCGCGTTCTTCTGCGCCGACGGGACCAGCCAGGTCGTCACGCTGTCGCCGTAGTCTTTGGAGAAGTAGTCCTCCTTGTGAAAGACGAGCGGCTCGCTCTCTTCGTTCTGAAAAAACTCTCCCATCGTGCTGCCCAGTACGACCAGAATGTCGTTGAGCGTGTCGATGGACGGCGTGGCGAGGTCGTTTTCCAGTTGGCTGATGAACCCTTTGGTCAATTCGCTGCGGTCGGCGAGCTCTTCCTGCGTGAGATTGTTTTTCAAACGCAACGCCTTTAATTTCGTCCCTATTTCCATTTTTTCCTCTCCTTTTCCCGAGTTTGGTAAAAATAAACTTTCGGTTCGATAAATCTTAACACACTAAACTCGAAGTTTATTTTTCCTAAACAAAAAAATTATATAGACATCCCTCCCCGTTGTCAAACGTTTGACCGCGATTTTTTGAAAATTATGTCAGACGGAGAAGTCACGACGTGCATGGGAAAGATCGTCTACGCACGAACGTTGCGAGTGCGGAGAGAGGGGTATTCTAAAATCCCCCGTTTCTTACCTGATGCCGCTCAAAAAACCATATCCCCCCTTGACCGCGACGTCTATCTTTGCTACACTATTGGGCAAGAAGATGTAAGGAGAGAGGTTTATGCTAAAACACACTTTTTCACACACAAAAATATTACACATCGTTATCGTTTCCCTTTTACTGATATCCATCGGTTTTTCTTGGATGCTCGTCTCCGGCTTTACCATCCCGCAGGAGACGTTGAGCCCGATGGAAAAACTCTCCGCAAAATTGCTGTCCTCCGTTCCCTCCGAGCTATCCGAGGAGGAAAAGAGGGCTTACGTGCGGACCGACACTTGTGGAGAGAAAGACGAATATCAGATATTGTATAACGTCGACGACGACCCCGAGTACGTTTTGGTAGAGCACCACGACGGTGGATATTCAATATATAATAGGTTGACGGGGACCTTATTGGAAAGGAATCCTTTCGGTGCCGCTCCGTTCTCTGCGGACGGACATAACGTTTACGGCGGTCCGACCTTGTATTGCGAAAAAACCGATAAAGGACTCTTCGACCTCCACGAACAGTCCGTTCTGTCCGATGACGAGGTGCGCTCCGTCCGATTTACGCAGGATCATGCGCGGCAGACTTTAGTAGAGAAGGCTGTCTCCGTCGATAAAATTACGCCTTCCGCTTCCGTCGCTTCCACACCCGTGTGGGACTTTAGTGAGAGTTTTCCGTTCGACGATGTGAATTTGTCTAATTTCACTAACGTCACACACGACGCCGCGATAGCGAGTTGGACGTCTGCTCAACAGTTTGGATTAAACGTCATGGGTACTTGTCAAGCGGTCGCCGCGACCATTCTTTTACGATATGAGGATATTCAGTATTCGGGTGTAATTCCAACGGTTGCCCCACAGAGCTGGCATAACGCGGCGGATAGCAAAGTCTATAGATTGACAGACTTTAGCGGGAATGACATTAACACGTCTTTTGCTATAGATGACCTCAGGGATACTCCGGAAGCGGGAAAGACGTATAATCTTAGGTATGAGAACGTTCACCGTTTTATTACAGCAAAAACAGGGGTAACCGATTTTCGTAATAATTCGCACGGCAATGGTGGAATCGCGGATTCTGAAATCGTGTCGGCATTACAAGCGTACGTCCAGCAAGTCAACGCACTTGGCTGTCTCAATATATCCGTGAACGTGACCCACTACTATCTTTGGTCTTCTCAGCAGGAAGTTTTTAACGACGTCAAAACAATCGTCAACAACGATCATCCTTTTGCGATAAGCATGAAGTGGGAAACCCCGGAAAACAGCTCGTCTTCGTCTGATCCCACCGGGAAAGACCATCATAAAGTCGTTTCTTATGGATATTACGAAGATGAAGAAGACGGGGAGAATTATGTACGCGTTCATTTCGGTTGGGGTACTTCAATCGGCGATGTCGAATCAAATATGTTTTATAGTTCTGTAATCATCAATCAAGCGTATTTGAACAGCGCCTCCCCCACTAACTTTTATCTGACCACGACCGTCAACAGCACAAAACATGTCTTGACCGAAAACGACAACCATACGCATTCTTGCGCGAACCCGAATTGTTATGCGCAAAATGTAGAGCACGAATGTGTTTTTAAGAATGGCGTATCCAAGCACTCTTGCGTATGCGGAGCGACTTATGAGCATGAAGAATATGGTGGGGAGAGGGCGATTATTATTCAAGCAAGTAAAGGTATTTTTAACTACGACTATGATAAATCGTATTTTGAAGTGCCAGAACAAGAGTATTGCATCCCCGCCTTTGATTCTTCACCTGCTTTATTACATCGATGCTATTGTGGAGAAGGGCAATCACATCAGTATAATACTGATAACCACTCTATTCATATGTGTGAAAAGTGTACTTATGGATCTTATCCAATGCTTGAGCATAGTTTTGTACAACGTTCTGACAAAAAGTCCCACTATTGTAGTTTGCTATGCGGAATCAGCGAACCATGCTACGCCTTAAACAATTTTTATGGGGAATTCGATCAATATTATGAGAATGGAGTTTTATCGTTAAACTATCATACTCAGAAGTGTTTCTATTGTAAAAAAGAAGCTCTTTTTGCTCATGCGAAGACTTATACGATCAATGAAGGGGGAACACACACTCTTCGTTGCGCATACTGTAATTTAGAGCATACAGCCGCGCATTCGTATACCGTTCGGCAATATAGCTCAACGCAACACGTCACGAAATGTAATTGCGGAGATGGAGCCGTCTATGCGAGCCATTCGTTCAAATCATATTTGCTGATTTACAAAAAATGCACCGTTTGTGGGTATAAGACGTTAAAATAGGAGGGAAGATGGAGGCGTCGAAAGTCGTTCGGACTATTCTATCTATACTCCTCGTCGCATTGTTCATTACGCCGATATTACAGTCATGTGGGGGTGAGCCGATCGGAGGCTTGCCACCTTGGCATAATTCACCTTATCGATACGGGCATACCCGTGAGGATATTCAAGAAAGGATGTCATCTGATCATACGTTTCTTTTTCCGAAAGAG
Source organism: Clostridia bacterium (assembly GCA_017476265.1). Lineage (GTDB taxonomy): Bacteria > Bacillota > Clostridia > Christensenellales > DTU072 > CAG-1782. Next base: position 1,632 of record JAFVAC010000016.1, on the reverse strand, counting down.
CTTTCTTTTGAAAATAGGTCGTACCTCTTTTATATGTTGCGAGAGCGTAAGCAGTACAGTAATAAGGAGCCGGACGGTTATTATTCCATGTTTTCGGGGGCGATTGATTACGATCTTTTGTATGAAAAAGAGGAACATTTTCGAGACGCAATGAACCGTTTATATGGGGAGCTCTCCGGCTACGACCCTTTGGAGGTTTTTCCTGCGGGAGAATACGCCTATCCCCAATATAGTTTATGCGTTACGGCGCAAGCCGTACTCACTTCGGAGGAGGAAGAGATAGAATATCTGAGTTCCGCCAGTTTCTTATATTCTTATTGCGCTATATTGTCCAACATCCAGAGCGCGCCCGACGTCGGGTATTATTCGGAGGATTACGGTGTGGAATTGAAGTCCTTTTGGGGATACGATACGGAATCGGGACTGATATACAAGCAGAAAGACGACCATACATCTCGGGCGTATACCGCGTCGTTATGGCTGAAGACAATATTTGTCTACAAAGACGTCGCTTATTGTATATATCTTCCTCGGATATACACGCGAGTTTTCTATGGCGACCCCTTGGACACCGAAAAAATGAGCTCGCAGGAGTTACACGGAGGGGCATGTCGATTGGGCGTAAAAAATTCTCGTCTAGCGGTGCCGTATATTCCCGCCGTATCGAGGGCGTTATTCGATATATTTTTCGCCTCCGAAATCGAGGCTCTGAATGAAGCGGCGGAGGCATAGCGGTATGCCGATTTACAAAAATGCTTCGTCTGCGGATACAAGACGTTAAAATAGGAGGGAAGATGAAGTCGTTAAAAGTCGTTCGGACTGTCCTATCTATACTCCTCGTCGCATTGTTAGTTATGCCGATATTACAGTCGTGCGGGAATGAACCTATCGGCGGATTACCGCCGAGAAGAAACTATCCCCTCGCAAAAGAAAAGATACAGAAGAAGATGAATCCGGACTATTCCTTTTTGTTCCCGATGGAGGACTGCGCACTATCGGTTTCTTCCCCTGTCCAGTTTTATCGAAGGTGGAATAACGGTGAAGAGAACAAGTGGTACCTATACGAAAACGACTATGCCGACGGATATCGCAGCACCCCATACTCCTTATCCAAGCTCTGTGACTTCAGCGAGCCCGTTCAAAAAGTAATGGAAGATATCTCCGCCGATCTTGACGGGTACAAGCCCTTAGACGTCTACCCAAACGCAGAGCTTTTAGATTCAGAGTCATTAAGAAACGTCGTTACCATTTGGGTGCAGGCGGTCGTAACGACGGAAAAGGACGCTACGGACGTCATACTTGGAGAGAGACATTTGATGGCTGTAGGTTTCTCTTCCACTGCAAAGACAGAATCTGAACTTTACATAGGGGAGAATACCGTCCCGCTGACGGTCTATTGCGGAAACGATTTATTTCGCAGTATATATAGTACGGATCGGTCGGATCGTTCTTCCGATAAGGTGGACGCAACGTCGCTTTGGGAATTCGCGCACTTCACCTATAACAACGTCGTATACGGTATTTCCATTCCTTGTTTTCTACAGAGATTGATTTACAGCAATCCGAAACAAGCAAGTGAAGACGACGGGAAGGCAAGATTCGCTCTCGGCGAAGAGAACGTTCATCGAGCCG
>JAFVAC010000122.1 GCA_017476265.1 Clostridia bacterium | reverse complement strand
CGTCGGCGGCGATCACACGCCGCCCGGCAGCAACCGCCGCACCCATGGCGGATACGGTCACGGGGGAGAGATAGCGTTTCTCCTCCGAAATAAAGACCACGTTATAGGGCGGCAGTCTTTTTCTCGGGAGAGAGTCGGGGAGAAAATACCCCTCTTCGGACAGGACGTCCCGTACCCTTTCCCAGTCCGCGAGAGAGGCGAGTTTTACAAAGTGTTTTTGTGCCGTTTTCATAGAGCACCTCCGAAAAAGTATTCCATACAGAGGGCACAATAAGAAAAGACCCATCGTTATGACGGGTCTGTTTGTAATAATTGTTCCGAATTGACCCATCTTATCGAGCATTAGCACCGTGAAAGAATTCCGGTTGCTTACAGGCATAGGCGTACTCTATATGGTGCTTACGGTATGACAAATAGTTTATTGATTCTCACCCTTTTCGAGCTATTACGAACAAAAAAAACGAGCCATACGCTCGTCTTTCATATCGACCGAAAGGTTGTTTTGTATCAGATCGTTTTCAAAAATTCTATCAGCAAGATCCGCTGCTTCGGCGACAATCCGGAAATGGCGTTATAGAGTTCGTCCGCTTCGTCATCCGTCTCAAAAAATTGCTTCAAACTGATCCCAAGCGCCTCGCAGAACAGTTCCAGATGACCCACCGTCACATCCTCCTCCACCAGTTCCACCCGTCTCAAATGCGTTTGCGATACTCCGGCTAAGTCGGCGAGCATATTCTGCGAGTAGCCCTTTTTTAGTCTGATAGTTTTTATTCTTTGCCCTATTTCCATATCCAATAACCACCGTTTACTACTATTTTATATAGTATTTTCATCTATGGTTAGCCTTAAAAGGTTGACATTTTAGTTTTATAAGACTAAAATAAAGAGGAATAGTATTTTTATGGAGGCGCTCCTATGAAAAAGTTTGTTAAGTTCTTCTTGATCTTGACTGTGGCAGTATTGGTCGCCTGTCTCTTTGTCGCTTGCGGCGAGACGGACGCGTCCTCGGACAATCCCGCAGTTATCGGCGGTGATAACACCGGCGACGACGTCGGGAACACCCCCGGCAAGAACACGGACGATAATACCGGCGACGACCCCGGCACGGTCCCCGTCGTCGATCATCAACACGCTTTCGGCGATTGGCAAACGATCACCGTCGCCACTTGCACCGAAAAGGGTCTGAAAAAGCGTACCTGCGCCTGCGGAGAAGAGGAGACCGAAGAGATAGACGCCCTTGGACATAATATCGTCCACCACGACGGACAAGTGGCGACCTGTACCGAAGACGGCTGGGAAGAATACGATACTTGTACCCGTTGCGACTATACGACCTATCAAAAGATAGACAAACTCGGTCACGATATCGTCCATCATAATGGACAAGCGGCGACTTGTACCGAAGACGGGTGGGAAGAATATGATACTTGTACCCGTTGCGATTATACCACCTATCAAAAGATAGACAAACTCGGACATAACTACAATAGTGTAGTCACCGCGCCTACCTGTACCGAGCAAGGGTACACGACTCAT
>JAFVAC010000001.1 GCA_017476265.1 Clostridia bacterium | reverse complement strand
ATTGGCTATCGCCATGAATTGACGTCACAAGGACGTCATGAATTGCAATTTTTTGTAAAAATTGCGTTATGGAAAAAATATTGCGGCTCCTTGGTTAAAGGGGCCGCATCCATAATGGAGCATTTTCTGAAAATGCGAGAATTCATGGGGCGCATACGCCCCAATTCATGACCCATAAAGCGTCAATTCACGTCGCGTAGCGACAATTCATGGGCTGTTAAGAAACATCGTTTTTTAACAGCCCCTTTTTGTTCGATTTGGATCGAATCGATCAAAACATCGCTTCGATGGCGGCTTTTGAGACGACGCCGACGGACTTTTTGATCGGTTGACCGTCCTTGAAGACGATGAGGGTGGGGATGGACATGATGCCGAATTTTCGGGCGAGAGAGGGCTCGTCGTCCACGTTGATCTTGCCGACGACGATCTCGGGGTGCTCCTCGGCGATTTCGGCGACGGTGGGGGCGAGCATCTTGCACGGTCCGCACCAGACCGCCCAAAAGTCCACGAGGACGGGTTTGTCACTCTTTAGGACGACTTCTTCAAAAGTATCTTTGGTGATGGTGATTTCTGCCATTTTTATATTCTCCTTTACAGTTCTTTTTTGATCGAGGACATGAGAGCGTCGGCTTTCTTTTCGGCGGCGTCTTCACTGTCGGCGTAGCACAGCACATAGACTTTCAGCTTCGGCTCGGTCCCGCTCGGGCGCACGCAGACGAACTGCTCGTCCTTCAGGATATACTTGACGACGTCGGACTTCGGGAGCCCGGTCGGCGACTCTTTGCCGTCCCGGACGGTGACGCCGGACAAGTAGTCGGATACGGCGAGGACCTTTTCGTCGGCGAGGACGTCGATTTTCTTTTGGCGCAGGGCTTTCATCGCTTCGCCCATCTCCTGCATGGCGGTGACGCCCTTGTAGGCGATGGAAGCGACGGACTCTTTGTAGTAGCCGAATTTTTCGAACAGTCCCATCAACACGTCGAATAGTTTTATTCCCTTACTTTCGTAATAACATACCATCTCCGCGGTCAGCATACTGGCGACGACGGCGTCCTTGTCGCGCGCGTGAGTGCCGCGCAGATATCCGTAGCTCTCTTCGTAGCCGAAGACGAAGGTGTGTTTTCCGTCGCGCTCCCACTCTTTGATCTTTTCGCCGATGAATTTGAAGCCGGTCAATACGTTATAGACCGTCACGCCGAAAGATTTTGCGATGCGGTCGGCTAAAGTCGTCGTTACGATGGTCTTGACCACGGCGGCGTTTTTGGGGAGGGTGCCGTCTTCGGACAATCTTGTCAGGATGTAGTTTAGGAGGAGGGCGCCGATCTGATTGCCGTTGAGGAGGCGGAACTGTCCGCTGTGGTCGCGGACGGCGAGTCCCATACGGTCACAGTCGGGATCGGTGCCGATGACGACGTCCGCGCCGATCTCATTGCCGAGGGTTATGCCCATAGCGAGGGCGGCGGGGTTTTCGGGGTTGGGGATGGGTACGGTAGAAAATTCGGTGTCGAAGACCGTCTGCTCTTTGACGCAGGTGACGCTTATACCCATGCGGTCGAGCACGGTGGTCACCGGGATATAGCCGGAGCCGTGAATAGGCGTATAGACCAGCTTCAGACTCTTGCCGTACTTTTTGACGGCGTCGGGGGAGAGGGACAACTTGGCGATCTCGGCATAGTAGTCCTCGTCGAGGGACTTGCCGATGACGGTGACGTAGTCGTTCAGTTTTTCGTTGTCCAGACCGACCAAAGAGTCGGGGAAGGGGACTTCGTCCTTTTCCACCGAAAAGTAGTCGGTGATCTCGTCGATATAGCGGACGACGACGGCGGTGTCCTCGGGGCTCATCTGCGCTCCGTCCTCGCCGTAGACCTTGTAGCCGTTATATTCCTTCGGGTTGTGGCTGGCGGTGATCATGACCCCCGCGATGGCGTGCAGGTGCCGTACCGCGTAGGAGCAGAGGGGCACGGGGTGGACGTTGTCGAAAAGGTAGGACTTGATCTTTGCTTTGCTCAGGACCGCGGCGACGGTCTTGGCAAACTCCACGCTGAAGCGTCTGGTGTCGTAGCTGATGACCACGCCTCTTTCGGCGGCGTCTTTTCCGATAGAATTGATGAATCGCGCCAGTCCCGCGGTGGCGCGGCTGACGGTATATACGTTCATACGGAAGGTCCCCAATGCGACCACGCCTCTCATACCGGCGGTACCGAAAGCAAGCGGCGCGGCGAAGCGGTCGTTTATCTCGCCCGGGTCGTTTTTGATCGCGTCGAGCTCTCTGCGCTCGTCGGCTGTCACACCTTTATACCAAACGTCGAAGGCGGACTTGGAAATGTTCTCTGACATAATGACGTACTCCTTTATAGAAAAAACGATATATGTTTATCATACCAAAAATCGCGCGGAAAGTAAATAGCAAAAGAGAAGATAGTTTTTTACGGAGGAGGAAAGAACGCGCAAAAAGAAAAGTCGGAAAAAATCGGCGCGGCGAAAAGAAT
>JAFVAC010000121.1 GCA_017476265.1 Clostridia bacterium | reverse complement strand
GGGGTCAGCTTCTCTTCTTCCTCTTCGGACGATTCGGCTCGACCACGTTCAGATAGGTTTTTACGAACGCTTCGTCGTTCGCCAAGACTTCCGCGCCCGACCAGGGCAAGTATTCGCCCTCTTCGCACAAATAGGCTTTCAACCGCAAATTCTGTTCCACATAGTCGCACAAACCCTCTTGTCGGCTTCCGAAACCGGCGAATAGGAGGCCCGTATCGGCGATCATACTGAGAATGTCTATCGGAGCCGCACTGAGCGCCGCCTCCAGAACTTTGAGGATCCTGCCGTATACATAGGTCGTCACCGAATGCAGTTCGGTCCCGACTAAGGTGATGTTTTTTGTCCTGCCGGTAATGGGGTCCTTGCCGGAGACCCGGACGCGCGTATAGTCGTTCGGATAGAGAGAAGCCGCGTTCTTTTTGACGTCTTCCGCGCCTTTGTCGGACAAGATCAACTTATGCGTCTCGGCGACGTAGGTCTTGATCTTCTCGTCCACCGTCTTCGATCCGATATCCAGAGAATAGCCCGAGACGAGTTTGTTGTCGGAAAAGATCCCCACCTCTGTGGTCTCCGCTCCGATGATGACGCCGCAAGCAAGACCTCTCTTCTTTGCCGGAAGCGCCAGTCCGAGCAGACTCTCCATCAAAAAGACGTCGGGGTATCCGGCGGAGACGAACACTTTTTCGATCATAGACCGTTGCTCCACGTTCAGACCGCAGGACACCAAAACGCACACGGGCGGACGAGACAGTCTCCCGAACGCCTCCGTCATGCAGTACTTGACCAACTCGACGCAACACTCCAGATGGGCGACGGTGCCTTTTTTGACCGGCTGCCAGAACATCTCCTCCTCGGTGACGTCCCCCGCTCGCGCCACAGCGTCCTCGCCGTACGCAACTACGGTGGGCTGCAACGTGCGCTTGATGATGACGGCGCACGGCGCGCGGAATTTCACCTTGCCGTCATAATAGACGGTAAAGTGGGAGGACCCGAAGTCAAAAATCGCTCTTTTATCTCTCATAATAACCTCTCCAAGGCGGCTTTCGTTTTTTTCAGTGGCAGTCCGACCACGTTTTCGTAGTCGCCGACGTATTTTTCGACGACGGCGTCGTCCTGTATTCCATAGGCACCCGCCTTGTCCAGCGGACGGAATTTTTGGACGTATCTTTCGATCTCCGCGAGCGTCAGATCCTTCATCGTGACAAAGGACTCCTCGACAAAGCTCTCCTCTTGCCCGTGGACGCATAGATACACGCCGCTGATGACGGAGTGCGTCTTGCCGCTGAGCTCGCATAACATTCTGACCGCGTCTTTTTCGTCGCGCGGCTTTCCGTATATCCGACGCCCGAGTGCTACCACGGTGTCACTCGCCACAAGGACGTCGCACGGCTCGGTCACGCTGCGACCTTTTCGGATCGCGTTGGTCTCCGCGACTACCTCGGGGTCTCCCTCCGTCATCTCTTCTGCCGTGGGAGAAATCACCGAAAATTCGGAAAAAAGCTCTTTCATGAGCTCTTTTCTACGCGGTGAAGTGGAAGCTAAGACGACTTTCATCTCTTATAGGATCTCAAGGTTTTTCATAAACGCCCTCTTGAAGTCGCCTACGGCGCCCATTGCGTCTTTGATCTCCAACGTGCAGTCGGCTACCGACTCGGTCTTCAGGATCACACTGTCCCCGAGCACGTCGCAAGTCAACCCGGTGATGACGCCGCCCATACTGCGATCAAAGCACTCGGCGATGCGGAGCAAAACGCCCAGTTTTCTCACCGCGTCGATGTCGTCCTCGCTCAAGACGGAGAGATATTGCTGTATCTCCACCCCTTCGAGCGGTTGCGAACTGTGCATTCCGGCGACGAGGGCAGCCATGATGAGATCTTTTTGCTGGATCCCGTACAGGTTGCTGTTCAGAATAAAGTAGAAGGAGTGCTTGTGATGGTCATAGAACTTGAAATAACTCCCGATGTCGTGCAGTTGAGCCGCGACGCGCAAGACCCTGACGTACGCACGAGGCAGTTTGTGCAACACTTTTGTCTGACGATATAATTGCAGCGCGATATCGAAGACGTGCTCCGAGTGCGCCACGTTCATATTGAACTGCGACAGCATCGTATAAATGCTGTGCCCCAACACGTCGCCGATGGGCTTTTCGATCGTCGAAGGCACGGCATAACGGAACATCGCCCCCTCGCGGAGCCCCGCGCCGGAGATGATGACCTCGTTGAATTCGGTATTGTTTTCGATCGCTTTGATGCAGGCAAGAGCCGCCGGCAAGATATCCGCACGCGAGGCGGACAGCCCTTTTATTTTGGTGGTCTTGCTCATATCAATGGTCTTTAAGGTGTTGTAGATATTGTTAAACTCCTCAAAAGACACATGATAGTTGTGCGCCATATCCAAAGGATAGCGCTTGAAGCGACGGCTGAGTTTGCCGAGATTGCGGAAAGAACCGCCGACGCCGATGAACTGCGTCTCGGGATCCACGTTCTTTAACCACTCGATCTTCTGCAAGTGTTCGGAGACGTACTCCTCGATCATGCGGGACCGCTCCACGGGATCGGCGCCCGCTTCGGCAAATTTCTCCGTCAATGTCACCGCGCCAAAGGGCAAAGTGTCCTGCGCCAGCATGACGCGACGGTTGTAATAGATCAACTTGACGCTGCCGCCGCCGATATCGACGATGACGCCTTTGGGCACGTCCATACTGTTGATGACGCCGGTGTAGACGAGAGTCGCCTCTTCTTCCTGCGTGAGTACCGTCAATTTGATACCGCAAGTCGCCAGCACTTCATCGACAAAACTCTTCTGATTCTTTGCGCGACGGACCGCCGCCGTAGCGTATGCGAAAACTTTAGAGACCTGATGGCTCTCGTACAAATTTTTGAACGTCTTTAAAGTCTTGACCATCTGTTGTATGCGCAAGGGACGCAAAAATCCGTCCACTTCCATACCCTTGGCGAGACGAACGGGCTCCTTCAACTCGTCAATAACGGTGAAGTATCCTCCCTCCCGAATGCTTACGATGACAATGCGCGCCGTGTTGGAACCGATGTCAATAATCGCTATCTTTTCCACTTTATCCTCCAAAAGATCAGTCTCTTCTACCTAATGACTGCCATACTCTATCTTACCAAATATTATATATCCTCCATAAAATGTTTGC
>JAFVAC010000120.1 GCA_017476265.1 Clostridia bacterium | reverse complement strand
TATTTTCGATTATTATTTCCCTTGTCCGTATGGCGTACGGTGCGCGTTTTGCCTGATTTTCGACTTTCTTCAACAAAAATCGGGTCCTTATCAACAATTATAGCACGGTCCGATTCTTTTCGCAATAGGTATTTTTATTTTTTTAGCAAAAAGAGTATGACAATCGCCGACGTTTAGGTGTCCGTACCACCCCTCGGACAAAAACTTGTCCGAAAAGCGGACTGTTACGCCTCGTAGACGCTGACCTGCTTGTATCTCTTGTCGCGGGTGCCGCCTTCCTCGAAGCGGACTACGCCGTCCACCAAAGCGAACAGAGTGTCGTCCTTGCCGATGCCGACGTTCTTCCCGGCATGGAACTTGGTCCCTCTCTGTCTGACGAGGATGTTGCCGGCGAGGCAAGCCTGACCGTCGCTCTTCTTTGGCCCGAGACGTTTGGACTCACTGTCTCTGCCGTTTTTGGTGCTGCCCATACCTTTCTTATGGGCGAATAATTGAATATGAATAAACATTGTTATTTTTCCTCCACTTTAACAAAGGTTCCGTACCCTGTCGCGATATCTTTCAGTCCGATGACCGCCGTCTCGACGATCCCCTGCAATACCGCCTCGTTCTTGCCCTTCGGCACCGAAAAGGAAAGATATCCCTTTTCGTCGTCGCGGACGTATTCGACCGAGGACTCGTAATGCATCAGTCCCATCAGTGCCGTCTGCGCTACCGCGCTGACTGCCGCGCACACGACGTCCTTGCCGTATCCGGCATATCCGGCGTGCCCGCTGACGGAGACCCGATCTATCCGACCTCTCTCCCGCGTAATGGTGACGGAAATCATACTTTAGCCGACGATCTTTTCGATCTTTACTTCGGTGTACGGCTGACGATGACCTTGACGCTTGCGCTCGTTTTTCTTGGCTTTGTACTTGAAGATGTCGATCTTGGCGCCCTTGCCATTCTTGACCACGGTGGCTTCGGCGTACGCGCCTTCGACGACGGGAGATCCGACTTTGATCTCTCCCTCATTGGCGATGAGCAACACGTCGAACTTGACGGTGGCACCCTCTTCGACAGCGAGTTTTTCCACTTTGAGGACGGAGCCGTTCTCGACGCGGTATTGTTTACCGCCGGTGCAGATAATAGCGTACATAAAACATAACCTCCTTTTAGAAGACTCGTCGGGACAAGGTGGCAAAAAAATGCGACTTTCGGTACCTTTCCCATACGGCTACAAATAAATTTACCATATTATAAAGCTTTTTGCAAGCGTTTTTCACGCATTTTTGCGGAATAATCTTGTTTTTTTACAATACTTTTTGTACGAAAAAGATCGACCGCCGGATTTGCGTGATTATTCCGTCCGTCCGAAAAAACGTAAAAGACCTCCCGACGCGTCGGGAGGTCCTCTATGTCAAAAACGATCTTTTTTATTTGCGCTTGTCTACTTTCGCCATGTGGACGATGAGATCGACGACTTTGTTGGAATAACCCCACTCGTTGTCGTACCAAGCGACCAGTTTCATAAAGTTTCCGTTCAGAGCGATGCCGGCGGAGGCGTCGAAGACGGACGTCCTCTTTTCGTCGATGAAGTCGGTGGAGACGACGGCGTCTTCGGTGTAGCCGAGGATGCCGTTCATGTAGGTCTCGCTCGCCTCTTTGACGGCGGCTTTCACCTCGTCGTAGGTAGCGGATTTTTCCAGTCTGACGGTCAGATCGACGACGGAGACGTCGGCGGTGGGCACGCGGAAGCTCATACCGGTCAGTTTGCCGTTGAGTTCGGGGATGACCTTACCGACGGCTTTAGCCGCGCCCGTGGAGGACGGAATGATGTTATTTCCGGCGCCGCGTCCCCCTCTCCAATCCTTTTTGGAGGGTCCGTCTACGGTCTTTTGGGTCGCGGTGGTGGCGTGAACGGTGGTCATAAGACCTTCGACGATACCAAAGTTCTCATGGATGACTTTGGCGAGAGGCGCAAGACAGTTGGTGGTGCAGCTGGCGTTACTGACGACCTTCATCTTTCTGTCGTATTGATCGAGATTTACGCCGCACACAAACATAGGAGCGTCCTTGCTCGGCGCGGTGATGACGACTTTTTTGGCGCCGCCCTTCTTGATATGGACCTTTGCCGCTTCGGTGGTGGTGAAGACGCCCGTCGCCTCGGCGATATACTTGGCACCGCAGGACTTCCAGTTGATGTTGGCGGGATCCTTTTCGGCGAAGATGGTGATCTCGTTGCCGTTGACGACGAGTTTGCCGTCCACGACGTCGATGGTCCCATTGAACTTGCCATGCACACTGTCGTATTGAAGCATATACTTCATATAGTTCACGTCGATAAACGGGTCGTTGATACCCACGACCTTGACGTCGGTCCTCTCGCAGCAAGCTCTCAAGACCAAACGCCCGATCCTACCGAAACCGTTGATACCGATTTTTACTTTAGCCATTATAATTGACCTCCCAAAATGGATTTATTTTCAACAAACATTCTACTGTTTTTTCCAAAAAAACGCAACTGTTTTTTTCCGCGTTTTTTCAATTATTTGTATCGTTTCCATTCCCCTATTATTTCCCGAATCTTTGCGCTTTTCTTCGTTTTCGTC
>JAFVAC010000119.1 GCA_017476265.1 Clostridia bacterium | reverse complement strand
TGCCGCAAACAATTCTCTTTCTGATTTGTATTTCCTTCGGTAGAGTTCTTCACGCTTGAAGTTGGAGAAGAAGGACTCCACAACGGAATTATCATAAGGAATATGCGCTCTTGAAAAGGATTGTACTACGCTAAAAGATTTCAAATAAGACATGAACGTATGCGATTTGTAGTTAGTTCCTCTGTCTGTGTGGAAGATCAATCCTTCGGGCGGTTTCCGTTGCTCGTATGCCATTTTGAATGTGCCTTTCACGAGTTGCGTACTATTGCGTTGGCTAATTCTATAGCCGACGACCATTCTTGAAAACAGGTCGAGAATCACGCAAATAGACTGTTTTGCGAATACTATACGCAGCCAACTATGGTACAGCGCATTGAGAAAGAAACAAATTCCATATACATTAGAATCAACGATTTGCCCAAAGAAGTTTTTCGTCTGTTCAATTCCATTTATTGCGAAGATGGTGAAAAGATTCTTTTCTGTGACAAAAATGAATTAGAATTTGCTTTAAAACATCAACTTCAATGCAGGGATATAGTTATCGAATAAAAGGACAAATGCCGACAGCTATTTTGGGAAAATGCAATGGTCGATTAGCCCAAAACGATGACAGCTTTTTCGTAGCAGAAAGACAACCCTGAACGCTGATTTCGATACGATTTCGGCGTTCTTTTTTTGCGTTTTTAGGGCTAAAACAGTCATTTTTGACCCATTTTTTGTCGTTTTTCCGTTTTTCTCTGAAAAAATTAGTCTAATTGTGGCGTATCAAAATAACGGCAAAAAGAGTAATCGTGCAAAAGTGGGGGTATTCGTGCAAAAGTAGGGGTAATCGTGCAAAGGTTATTTGCCTATCCCCATGGTCATTGCTTGGGTAGGCAAAAAGCATTATTTATTATTCTATATAGCCGAACTTGACTCGAAGCCTAATTTACTTGAAGAATTTGACATTGATATTTGGTCTTACTTAATTGAAAAAGCAGTAGTTAATCAAGATGGAAGCATCACGTTCATTTTCAATAACGGAAAGGAAATTAAAATTTAAACTGCGCATTTTTTGAAAGTACAGTAGAGACACCAGTGCATTCTTGTTGCTTTGGTGTTTTTTCTTTACAAAAATATCTCAAGATGGTAGACAAAATTAGTTCTATATAGTACAATATATTAAGAGGTGAGAATATATGGTTGTTTGCATAAAAGACAAAATCAAAAATATTAACGCTGTCATTGGATGTAATATCGGCTGTAGATATTGTTATGCGAAAGTGGTGGCAAATCGCTTCGGGTTGACTAAGAATTTTTCCAAACCAATTGCGGATATACATAAATTAGAAAGATTAAGAAAACCAGGAGTTTATTTTTTAACAGGCATGTCAGATTTCTACATTTGGGAAAAGCAGTGGTTGGATAAATCGTTTGAACTGCTAAGGGAATCGCCAAAAACAGTAGGGATATATCTTACTAAAGCTCCAAATAAAATCAAACTTGATGATGTTCCAAACAATGCTTGGATGGGTGTAACCATTACTTGTAAAAACGATTTATGGAGACTTAAATCTTTAAAAGAAAACATTAAATGCAAGAACTACCATGTCACATTTGAACCATTATTTGAAGACCTAGGTGACATTGATTTATCAAATATAAGATGGATTGTAATAGGTACTGAAACAGGAAACTGCAAGGGTAAAATAGATGCTCAAAAGGAATGGGTGGATCATTTGGTTGAGGTTGCAAGAAGATATGACTGTAAAATATTTTTTAAAGAAGAACTAGTTCATAAGGTAATGGGCGAAGAAAACTCCATCCAGGAATTGACAGATGAAATGGAGGATGCTTTAAGATGAATAAGCATTATGGTGGCACTCTAATTTCACAAATCAAACAGCTTCAAGATAGAGTCTTTAATAAAATATTGAAAGAGGAAGGAATATATGAATTCAACGGACAACAAGGAAGAATCCTTTTTTCTCTATGGAAAGATGAAAAATTGTCATTAATTGAATTATCGAAAAGAACTTCGCTAGCCAAAACGACCTTATCGGCGATGATAGATAGGATGAGAAAGAATGGCTTAGTGATTGTTGAAGAATCAAAGGAAGATAAAAGAAACCTAGTTATTTATTTGAGTGACAAAACACTGGCGTTGGAAGATAAGATTAATAACGCAACGAAAAGAATAACTGATATTTTTTATAAAGATTTCAGTGAAAAGGAAGCAAAAGAACTAGATAGATTATTAATCAAGATTAAGGAGAATCTAAAAAATGAATAAAGATGTCGTTATCAAAAGAATCCAAGTAAAAGACGTTATGACCAAGTCCAATTCACCGATTGGAGGATATTGTGTTAATCCATATGTTGGCTGCACTCATGGCTGTAAATATTGTTATGCCTCATTCATGAAAATATTCACTGGTCACACCGAAGAATGGGGAAGTTTTATCGATGTAAAAGAGTGGGAGCCAATTAAAAACCTCGATAAATATAAAGGCGAGCACATCATCATCGGAACCGTTACCGATGGTTATCTTCCTCAAGAAGCTGAATATAAAAATACAAGAAAATTATTAGAACAACTTGTAGGAGTTGACGCTGAATTACTAATTTGCACCAAATCGGATTTAGTCACTAGGGATTTAGATTTATTAAAAAAATTTGATAAGGTTACAGTTTCTTGGTCGATTAATACTCTAGATGAAGATTTTAGAAACGATATGGATAATTCTGTTTCCATCGAAAGAAAATTAAAGGCCATGAAAGAAGTTTATGATGCAGGAATTAGAACCGTGTGCTTCATATCTCCTGTATTTCCTGGAATAACTGATTTCAAGAAGATATTCGAACTTGTGAAGAATCAGTGCGATTTGATATGGTTAGAAAACCTAAATCTAAGAGGTGGATTTAAAGGAAAAATAATGGATTACATCAAAGAGAAACATCCAGATTTATATCCTCTATACGAAGAAATATATAACAAAAAGGATAGAAATTATTTTGAAAGATTAGAAAAAGAAGCCGAAATGCTGGCTAAGAAAAATGATTGTCCTTTTGTAGATAACGAAACCCCATATGGAAGAGCTAAACAAGGCCATCCTGTTATTGTTGATTATTTCTATCACGAGGAAGTAAGAGGGACAAACAATACAGGGAAAAGGAATTGAATTACCTATTGGGATCTGAACATTTCGTTCGTGACACCAATAGGTAATTTTTTATATTCTGTCATATTCCACGTGTTTTCTTGGCGTTTTGTGCCGATTTTGCTCTCTTTTTTGTCCATTTCAAATGTGACATCGTTTTTCAAAAAGTCCGAAAACCTGAAACAAAACGTAAAAAACTGTCACATCTGAACATATATGTTCGATACCATTCGTCGTGTGGTGGAATGGAAACGTTTTTCGCAAAGCAATGAAATTGTGGTGGAATATAGGTGTAGCCTTTTCGTACTACTTAGACAAACCCTTATAATCCGAACTTGATCTTCGCTAAAGATTGGTTCGGATTATTTGTCTATTTGAGGGATTGTAATGGATAAAGCGATATGGTTTTGAAACGGTATTGCATATATTGACTTTTTATATTCACTACTCAATTTGAAAGACGAACCAATGATCCGAGGATTAACACTGTATTCGGGGTCCCCGAAAAATGCTAAATCATTTTTTGGGGCAAAAGAGCAGGGTCGTTGGTTCGCAAGTTTGGCTCCGCCAAACCCGGCGGAACTTGTTTCCGCCGCCCCTTACTTACGGGAGCCAATACAAGAAAGACATCGCAAAACGGCGCGGTTCAAAGGGATCTTATGAAAAAATAAAATTCGATGGTAATTGCACTGTTAAGCGGTCAACTAAAAAGGACTTAGATTGATTTTCGAGTCTTTTTTTGATTATTGAGTTTTTTCAAGTAAGCCCTTATTTTGCGGCGTATCAGATAATCGTTATTTTCAAAACAATTTCTCTGTTGATCTATTGTTTATTGCGTGCCGTTATTGCTCTGTTTATTCTTCCGATTTGTCAAGAGGAATAGTCACTTTTACCGATGTACCGCCTCCATCCCGTTGAGAGGTCGTCAAAATGCCGTGGCACATTAGTTCAAGGCGCTGACGAATGTTGTTCAAGGCGATATGTGGCTCGTTGTTGTCGCTTGTGGCAAAACCGGGGCCGTCGTCCTCGACGATGATCTCGATTGCCGTGTCCGTTTTTCTCGTAGTGACGGAAACGTGAATTGCTGCGTTACTATTTCTCATACCGTGTACGACGGCGTTTTCCACAATGGGTTGGAGCGTTAGCGGCGGCAAACGGAAAAACGTGTGCGGCGTGTCGAACTCGACGAACAGACTGTCCTCAAACTGCGCCTGTTCCACGGCAAGGTACGCGCGGGTATGTTCCAGTTCGTCCACGAAAGGGATGGTATCCTCGCTTGCGATAGCGGCGAAGTTTTTGCGTAAATAGGTAGTGAAGTCCAAAGTGACTTGTTTTGCCTTTTTGGGATTCTGATCACACAGGTAATAGATACCCATCATAGAGTTATAGATAAAATGCGGTCGCATCTGCAAGACCATAATGCTGGCTTGTTGGTGGGCGATTTCTCGTTGTTGACGCATATATTTTTCGACGTTGTCCGTCAGGATAAAACCGTACATGACCAAGGCAAAAAGCGCTATGCCGGCAACAACGAATACCTCGATGGAAATGAACATATGAATTATCATCGCGATCATCATAGGTATCATATAAACGAAAAGTCCGATAAAATATTTTTGGGAAAGTTTTTTGCGACGTCTGATGAGTGCCACTACGTTGAGAAGCATGATAGCAACCATCGGAGCCATGGACAGCGCCCACAACTTGCCGCGGATAAATTGATTGTCCTCCGTGACGGAATAAAACACGTCCGTGAATTGCGCAACGATCACCATGACGAGATAGACGCCAAGAAGCGCCATCACGGTGATAGACAGCGGACCGCGTTTGAATCTTTCTCCGCAACTATGCAGCAGAAAAACGGTAGGCATAAAGACAACTAACGGCAGGAATAGATCCTCCAAGATATAGACGACTTTTTCCACCGTCGCCTTGGTGGGATCGTACCAAAATATAAGTGCGAGTAGGCAAGTGACGGATAAAAGCAATAGTGCCGTAAACAACGCGATGAAATACCGTTTGTTCCATTTGTCGAGCGTGGGGATAATGGCGGACAATACGATACCCAGCACCATAATGACTATTATCGCGCCGATCAAAGAGAATCCGAGAAGGTCAAGCCACGTCATAGTCATACGTCTTCTTCTCCGTTATAGATATAGAATGGATACCGTAGGTGTTTGAGTTGCTCTCTTACTCCTTCGGGCGTGATGGGTTTGAGCATAAATCCGCTTGCTCCCGTGCCCCAAGCGTCAAGAGAATAGTTGCCGTATGCGGTCAGATATACGACGTTTGTGTGCGGGTTGATCGAAAGTAGGTCGCGGCAGAGATCGAGTCCGCTCTTATTGCGAAGTTCTATATCCAAAAAGGCAAGCGCAACGCGGTTGGATTTGGCGTACTCGACAGCTTCGTCTGCGTCGGTAAAACCCGTTACCGTGGCGTTTGGCAACACGTCCGCCAGCACGGGCAAACCGCCCGTCAGTATTAACTTTCGATCGTCCACCATAATGACGTTGGGACACTCGTCGCTGACCGAAGCGGCGGACAAAAGATGGTTGACGTCTACGCCCAAAACTTCGGCAAGCCGTGTTATCATTACGGCGTCCGGCAAACGTGTTCCGCTCTCCCACCTGGCAACCGTGGGACGGGTGACGAACATCTTATCCGCAAGCGCTTGTTGGGAAAGTTCTCTCTCCGTCCGTAGTTTTTTCAACGTTTCCGCAAAAAACTGACTCATTTTCTTCTCCGAATTATCATTTATTTTACGTCGAAAACTTATTCTTGCGTGAAATTGAAAGAAGCAAGGAAGTCCTTGATCAAGAAAGCGCAGAAATGGGGGAAGGTGCAAATATTTGATTCATACCCGATATTACCTTTCACGATCTTGATGCCAAAAGCGATTTCGCCGTAATTGTCGCTCTTAATAAGCGTTGCGAGCGATTTTGATTTGTTGTTGCCGGCTTTAACTTCGATAGGGACGAGATAATCTTTGTAGCGCACGAAGAACTCTTCTTGAAGCGTTGAGTTTTCTTTCTTGAAATAGTGAAGAGCATATCCCGATTTAACAAGTGCTTCGCCGACGATACTTTCAAATAGACCGCCTTTATAGACGTTGAGGTTTTTGTTTTGCCTGAAGTCCGCTTGCGCTTCGTCGTCAAGTTGCGACAAAAGCAATCCGCTGTCGGCATAATACAAGACGCAACAATCTTCTATAACGTTCCCTTTCAAAGGCAAGTTGGGTGTTTGAAGCGCGCGGCTGATATTGACGATGCCGGCGTCCTCCAACCATTCGAGACAACCTCTGTACTCTTGGAATTTGGCACCCGTGCGGACTTTGGACAATTGAAACTTCTTGTTTTCTTTGCCAAGCTGAAACGGAATTGAGCGAAACACGTTGGCGATACGGGGCTTATCAAGACCGACGGCGTATTTTTTGATGTCCGCTTCATAACCTATGATGATCTGCCTTTGTATCTCCAACGTGTTTTCAAAAGTCTTTCTCTCTACGAAATCTTTTACCGCTTCGGGCATACCGCCGACGATGTTATAATCCAAGAAGAGGCTGTTATAGATTTCGAGCACCGCGGGGGAAAACGGCGTAAAAGAAAGCATATGATCAAGAATGTCGTTCTTGACGGAATCGTCATACCCGACTGCCCAAAGAAACTCTTCGAAGTCAAGCGAGCGCATCTCGATCTCCGTTTTGTAGCCGACGCTGATATTGGAGATATCCTTATAATGAACGCCCAAGAGCGAGCCGGAACAGATCACGTCGTAGTTCCCGTCCAAAGCAAAGAACTTCAACGAAGTGACGATATCGGGAAACTCCTGTATTTCATCAAAGAAAAACAGGGTTTTACCTTTTATAAATTTGAAAGCAGGGTTGATACGGGAAATATTCTTTATGATCGCTTCGGGAGAATAACCGTTTTCTACGATTTGGGTATAAATGGGTGTTTCCGCAAAGTTGATTTTTACGATGCTTTCATAATGCTTTTCCGCAAAGTGGTCGATGGACTTGGTCTTTCCGACCTGTCTTGCTCCCTTGATGATTAGGGGCTTGCGGTCTGAGTCGGATTTCCACTCCTCAAGGTAAGCGTCCATTTTTCGTTTCAAATATTCAGCCATTTTTACGACCTCTTTTAATAGATTGCCTAAAGTATAGCATAGCATGAGCAAAAAAACAACACATTTTACATTTTTATGAGCGAATATTTTTTAGTTTTCCCATTTTTATGGGTGTATAAGTTTCCCAAACTCCACTTTTCCGTGATTATATTCTTGCGACAAATCCAAAGTGCCACTTTACTTTTGCCACTTTTTTATATAGCGGCTTGGCGACATACGCAAAGGGAAAACGATATTTTTCGCAAAACACCCGTTCCATTCTGGAACATCCCCCCACTTTTTTTAATAAAAAAAAAGTATAATATTTGTCGGTTATAACTTACGAACATAGGTTATCAAACATTCAAGAAAAATTAAGCACAAGGAGAAGTTCTTATGGCTCAAACAAAGATGAATAAAACGGCGAAAGTCTTTTTGGCAGCGGCGCTCATATTTGTGATGGCGCTCGTGATGGTTTTCGCCATTCTGCCACAAGCGGCGCCCACGGCGTATGCGGCGAGCAACATTTCGTACATAGACGAAAACGGCTCGACCAAGACCGCCGGTGCCAACCAAATCACCAAGAACTCGAACGCGAATGCCTTTACGAGCGGTTGGTATTACGTTAGCGGCGAAGTGAAAATGAATATTGATTATCATCTAAACATTGACGGCGACGTAAAAATAATTCTCGTCAACGGGGCATATATGCATCAATACAATCCCGTTCATATTTCGGCGGGTAGTACCTTGACTATTTACGGTCAAACCACAGGCGACAATATGGGCAAAATGCGCGTGACCGACCCCTATGCCACCACGATAGACGGCGAAGGTACTTTGGTCGTCAGAAGCGGTTGGTTGGACGTTGCAAGAACGGCTTCGGGCAGTCCCGCCATCACTTGCGACACCCAAATCTACGGTGGCAAGACGACGGTATACGGTCTTACAAGCACCGCCATTGCGGGCAACGTCACTCTCGGCAATAATATGGTCGTCAAGGCGGGAGACAGTTCGGGCAGCGTTTCGTTGGTAGAAAATTACGAGACCAACCACGGTCACAGATACGCTATCATCTCCAGAAAGGTGAACGTATCGGGCTTATCTTTCAGTAATTCCTCGGTCAACGTCAATGCAGGCGGCGATATCATCAGATACCTGCCCACCGTTGCGCCCTCCAACGCTTCGTACAACGAGCTTCGCTATATCACTTGGTCTTCCAGCAATAATAGCGTCGCCACGGTCAACGCAAACGGCTACGTACAACCCGTTGCCGCAGGTACGACGACCATCACCGCAACGGCAAATAACGGCACGGCGACGACGTCGGACGACAAGAAAGCGTCATACACCGTAACAGTCGTAAATCCGACTCCCGTTTCTTACCTTGCTTATAATGAGGAAGACAGAACGTTCAGCACGGCGAGCTGTCCCGCGTATCAAGTCCTTACCAATCAGCGGACTTGGGGTACCGAAGGTTATACTCGTTGGTACGTGGTTGAAAGCAATCAGTCGCTCTCCAAACCTATGTATACCGGAAGCAATCTGGAACCGCTCATCAACGTTGTCGGCGACGTGCGTCTTATTATAAAAGACGGTGTAAGACTTGCCATAGATACTCACGGTATTAAAATCAAAAGTGGCGCTTCTCTCACCATTTATGCCCAGTCCACGGGTAGCAAAATGGGCGAACTGTACAGTAACGGTACCACAGGCGAAGGCGCGTATCCCGGCTGGAACCCCGGCAATCCGGGCATCGACGCCGACAGCGCTACTCTGACCATCAACGGTTGTAAAGTCACCGGTCAGGCAGGCCGTAACGACATCGGTATCAGCTGCCAGTACGGCGGTAAACTGACCATCAACGGCGGCGACGTTTACGCCTACGCCAGAATGGGTAACATCCACGCCGGTCTCGGCGATCCCGAATGTATCGGCGGTATCAACTCCACCATCGTCATCAACGGCGGTAAAGTCACCGTGGATATCCCCAACGACGACTGGGGCTACGCGATCGGATGCGCGCCGAGATGGGGTTATTCCAACATCACGATCAACGGCGGCGAAGTATCCGCGTATTCCTATCACGGTTCGGCTTTCGGCGGCACGCTCAAGATCGCGGACGATCTGTACGTGAAGGCGGGGAACAATTCGGGTGAGGCCCGCTACACCGAAAGCTACGGCGGACAAAAGTACGCCCACGTCGGGAAATACGTCGGCGCGACGAGTCTCGGACTGAATCAGACCACCCTTGACCTGAAGGTCCGCGGCGCGTCTGCGACGCTCTCCCCCATCTTTACGCCGAGCGATACCACCTTCAACGACAACCGCTTCGTGACTTGGACGTCGAGCGACGAAAGCATCGCAACGGTCGACAAAAACGGCGTCGTGCGCCCGGTCGCCCCCGGCACGGTCACCATTACCGCGGTCGCCAACAACGGCACCGAATCGACCGACGACGACCGGACGGCGACCTGCAAAGTGACGGTCGGCGTCGTCAACGTCAGCGGCGTGACGCTGAACAATACCACTTTAACGATGGTTTCCAACGGCGCGCAGGCGAGACTTTCGCAAACGCTTTCGCCCGCCGAGGTCTCCTACCTTGAGGTCGTCTGGTCGAGCAATAACGAAAGCGTTGTTACGGTTGACCGGAACGGCGTGATCACCACGCACAATATCGGTACGGCGGTCATCACCTGCACCGCGACCAACGGCACGCCGGACAATTCTTCGGACGACAAGAAGGGCACCTGCACCGTAACGGTCACGCCCGCCAACGTCATTAGCGTGGCGCTGGAACCGTCTGCTTATTATCTCAGCACGAAAGAAACGCTCGCCATTCAGGCGATCGTGAGACCGTTTGACGGCTTCACGAGAACGGTCGTCTGGTCGAGCAGCGACGAGAGCGTTGCCACCGTCGATAAGAACGGCGTGGTGCATCCGGTATCCATCGGTAACGTCATCATCACCGCGACCGCGACCAACGAGACGCCCGACGATCCGAATGACGACAGAAAAGCCACCTGCGCGATCGAAGTCTCCGTATTTGCGGAAGAGATCGCGGTGGAATCCGGGATCACCCTTCTGCAGGGCAGCGACAGACACACGCTGACGCCCGTCTTTACCCCGGCGGATACCACCTATCAGACGGTCCATTGGTCGTCCGATAATACGACCGTCGCCACCGTCGATCAAAACGGCGTCGTCACGCCTTACGAACCCGGTACGGCGATCATCACCGTCGTGGCGGACAACGGCTCGCCGGACGATCCGAGCGACGATAAGACGACGACCTGCACGGTCACGGTGACCGCGCGCGGACCGGTCAGCTATCTCGATTACGTAGACGGCGCCTTCGTCGAAAAGCAGTGCGAGGAGTACACGATCCTCAGACCGGATAGCAACGTCTTGAAGAGCGGCTGGTACGTCGTCTCGCGCGACGTAACGATCGGCGGAAGAATTACCCTCGACGGCATATGGAGCGCAGACGTACATATCCTCCTGATGGACGGCGCGACGCTGAACGCGAACACCGGTATCAACGTCGATTACTGGGACAGCCTGACGGTTTACGCGCAGACCAACGACGTGGCGACTGCCGGCAAACTCAACGCGAGAAACGGCAACGATTTTGCGGCGGCGATCGGAAACGACTACGACCGTTACTCAGAAACGGGTTCCGCAGGAACGATCGTTCTGAACGGCGGTGTGATCACCGCTTACGGCGACGCCTACGCGCCTGCGATCGGCGGTCGGGGAAGCAGAGTCACGATCAACTGCCCCGAACTGTACGCCGAGGCGTATTTCCGCGGCTGGACGGCGATCCAGGGTACCGTCACCGTCGATTCCCGCCTCGCGGTCACGTCGGGCGGAGCGGTACAGTGGGATTATGCGCACAACAATGACGGCAGAAACAACGTCCGTATCTTCCTTCCCGTAGATATTACGGGAGTCCGTCTGGATCAGACCGAACTTCAACTTTACGTGAGCAATCCTTCTGTGACCTTGAAGCCCATCTTTTCGCCGGATGACGCGACCTATACGCCCAACGAATACCTGATCTGGAAATCGAGTGACGAATCCGTCGCCAAGGTGGACACAACAGGCGTCGTTTCTCCCGTAGCGCCCGGTACGGCGACGATCTCCGTCACCGCCAACAACGGCACGCCGAACGATCCGAGCGACGACGTCACTTCCGACGTCTGCGTCGTGACGGTCGGTATCGTTCCCGTTACGGAAATCACGCTCAGTCAAACGACGCTTTCGCTGGAAGTTCCCGGCTGGAAGCAGCTCTCGGCGACCTGCGCGCCCGAAAATGCGTCTTACAAAAACCTGATCTGGAAATCGAGCGACGAATCGGTCGCAACGGTTGACGCGAGAGGCATCGTGATCGCCGTCGGCGACGGTACCGCGACGATCTCCGCGACCGCACAGAACGGCACGCCGGACGATGAATCCGACGACACGACCGCCACCTGCACCGTGACGGTAAAAACGAGCTACGCGGACGTTCCCTGCGATTACCTTATATATAATAAGGATAAGAAACTCTTCGAGAAAAAGACCCGTACCCTTTATTACGACTCGCTCACCGCAGATCTTACGACCTGGGGCGACGGCGTGCTCGAATCCTGGATCGTCGCCGACAGCGACGTGACGATCGACAGCCGCGTCACCGTCAACGGCACCGTGCATCTGATTCTGAAGGACGGCGTCACCGTCACCGCAAATAGCGGCATCAACGTTGCCAAGGGCAGCAGCCTGACGATCTACGCGCAGTCGATCTATGAGGAAACGATGGGTGTGCTGAATGCCACCGGTGAAAACAGAACGGCGGGTATCGGAAGCAATGACGGCCAGCCCGCAGGCGATATTATGATCTACGGCGGCGTTATCAACGCCCGCGGCGGAAACTACGCAGCCGGTATCGGCGGCGGCCAGGCGGGTGCCGGCGGCACGACGATCATCTACGGCGGTTTCGTCACCGCAGTCGGCGGCGGACGAGAACAGTATACCGCGGGATTCCCCGCAGGTATAGGCGGCGGCGCAAACGCGGGTGAATCGTACGGCTCGGCAGGCGGAAACATCGTCATCAACGGCGGCTACGTTATTGCAAATAGCAACTCCGATCAAGGCAGAGCCATCGGCGGAGGCGGGCAGTTCTTTTATGACAGTGCCGCAAATTACACCGTAACGCTTGGAAACTGTATGATAGTTAAAGAGCGCACACCTAACCGCGGCGATTGGAGACAATCTGCTAACGTCACCATTGTATCCAACCATAGTTACGGCGGCTGGACTCTGGTCCCGCCGAGCAACGACAAAGACGGATATCTGAAGCGCGTCTGCTCGGTCTGCGGCGAAGCCGAGATCGTCTATTTCGACAAGTATGATTGCACCGAGCATCAGCTGGTCAAGGTAGAGGAAAAAGATCCTACCTGCGCCGAAAAAGGAAACGCGTACACCTATTGGCATTGCGAGGTGTGCGGTTATAACTTCGCCGACGCGGAAGGTCTCCATTTTCTCGGCGAGGTCGAATCGATCCCCGCGCTTCCGCATACGATCTCCGAGGAATGGACGCTGGTCCTCGCCCCCACCTGCACCGAAAAAGGCAGAGAGGCAAGACTTTGCACCGTCTGCGGACAGGAGCTTGAGACCCGCGAGGTCGCCTCTCTCGGCCATATCTGGTCGAAGTGGACCGAAAAACCCGACGACGCGAGCAAGGAGATCCGCACCTGCTCGACCTGCGGCGAGATCGAAACCAGAGATTATCTGACAAACGAGACCATCCGCATCCAGGGCGCGCAGGGCTGGGATACCCGCTTCCCCGGCGTCGAAGCCGTCATCACCTGCGGCGGATGCATGAGCGGTTCCATTTACATCGACTCGGCAAACGGCAGGACCATGACCGTCACCACGATCGAGAAACTCATTGAGAAGGTCGTGATCCACGTTTCGGGCGGTCAGGATTACTCCCGCGCCATCCGCGCGACCGTCGGAACCGTGAACGTGACCGACAACGGCGCAACGATCACCGTTACCGGCATCTACACCAATTCGGTCACCTTCTCGATGACCATGCAGCAGATCTACGTCAATCAGGTGGACGTCTATTTTGCAAGCGTGGACGGTTCGCTTGTCAAATATTCGGCTGTCGAGCCTACCTGTACCGAAGACGGCAACCTGGAATACTATTACAACACCGAAACGAAGAGATATTATTCCGACGCGGCTTGCACGCAAGAGATTGAAAGAGCAGACGCCATCCTTGCCGCCCTCGGCCATCACTGGACGAAATGGGCGGACAACGGCGACGGAACGAAAACGCATACCTGCCGCCGCTGCGACGCGACCGAAACCAGAACGATCCTGCCGAGTGAGGAAAGCATCTCGCTGACCGGCGGATCTTACAGCTATTCCGGTCAGAACGTGGATATTGCCGCGAAGGGATCCGAGGCGTCTACCACGTACGGCATTCAGATGTATTACAGCGGTCATTATATCACGGCGACCACGAAAGACGGAACGCGGATCGACAAAGTCGTTCTGGAAACCAACAATTACGATGCGAACCGCATCACGACAAACAAGGGTACGCGCACGGTATCCGGCTCGACTGTCACCATTACGGATATCAACTCGTCCTCTGTGAGCTTCAGCTCGACTAATACGATCTACGTCTCCTCGATCACCGTTTACTACCTGATCCCGGACGGACTCGAGAAAGTCGAAGCGGTCGATCCGACCTGTACGAAAACGGGTAATATCGCCTATTGGTACGACGCCTATAACGATCTGTATTATTCCGACGATGCCGGGGAAAACGAGATAGAGAGATCGGCTACCGTCGTTCCCAAGCTCGCTCACGAGCTTACCCACCACGATGCAAAGGCTCCTTCCTGCACGGAGACCGGCTGGGAGGCGTACGACACCTGCGCGAACTGTGATTACACGACCTATCGGCAGATTCCCGCAACCGGCCACACCGAGGCGGAAGAATGGACCGTGACCAAAGCGGCTACCTGCACCGAGAATGGCACTCGGGTCAAGAAATGCACCGTTTGCGGGCAGGAACTGAAAACCGAAGAGATCAACGCGCTCGGTCATACGGTAGAGACCTTCACCGTGACCAAGGATCCCTCCTGCTCCGAGAAGGGCGAGGAATCGGGAACCTGCACGGTCTGCGGCGAGATCATTACGAGAGAGCTCGAAACGATCGCTCACACGTGGGGCAAGCTGACGCTCCCGGATGATCAGGGCAAGGTCACGCACACCTGCCTCGTCTGCGGAGCAACCGAGACCCTCGACAGACCTCTGTTCTCGGAAACGTTCAGAACAGACAACTACGTCAGGGATTGCGACGGTACCTACGCGCATGTCAACTGCGGCGATCCGGGCGACGGTGGCGCATGGGCTAACTACGGCGCCATTACGGTAACCGCAAAAGACGGCAGAAAAATCGCCAAGGCGATCTTCTACGTCGCTTTGTATACCAATAACGCCTCCTCGGCGAACTCGACCAAGGGAAGCGTCAGCGTTGCCAACGGCGGTGCAATGGTCATCGTCAGCGGTATCAACGCGGATTCCTTCGAATTCCGGTCGAGCAAGACCCTCACGATCGCGTCGGTCGAGGTTTGTTTCGAGATCGATCCCGAAACGGCGGTCAGCAAGATCGAAGCGGTCGCTCCCACCTGTACCGAGGTCGGTAATATCGAATATTGGTACGACGAATACAACGATATGTATTTCTCGGACGAAGCCTGTGAAAACGAGATCGATCCGGCAGATGCCGTACTTGCGGCACTCGGTCACGATATCATTCATCACGAGGCAAAGGAGTCTCCCAGCTGCACCGAGGGCAGCTACGACGCGTACGACTCCTGCTCGCGCTGCGATTATACGACTTACAAGGAGAAATCCGCTCCGCTCGGTCACACGCCGTCGCGAGAATGGGTCGTTACCAAAGCGCCCGACTGTACCGAATCCGGCAGCAGATACTGTCTCTGCACGGTCTGCGGCGAAACGGCACTCGTCGAAGAGCTCGCTCCTCTCGGTCATAAAGGCAAATGGACGGCGAGCGAGACCGAGGAAGGAAAAGAGACCAGAGTTTGCCTCCGTTGCGGAGAAGTCTTTACGAGAGACATTCCCGTGCTTGAGGAGAATATCGATCTTGACCAGGACCTTTATCAGTATGCCGGACAATGTGCGGATATCGCATGTCCCGATGGCAGCGACAGCGACGGATCGTATATGGACGAAGAAGGCATAACGATCACCGCCAAGGACGGAAGACGTATTTCCAAAGTCGTTTGTATCGTCGGATACCATCCGGAAAACGCCGAAACCGTGATTTCGGATAAAGGCGTGATCACGATACTCGATAACGGCGAAACGATCGTGATCGAGAATATCGACTCCGACTCGTTCAAATTGTCGTCTTACACATCCATTCAGATCAAATCGATCACCCTTACCTATGATTTTGCGAAAGAAGGCAGGAAGGTAGAGGCGGTCGCTCCCACCTGTACCGAAGCGGGTAATATCGAGTATTGGTACGACGCATACGACGATATGTACTTCTCGGACGAGGCCTGCCGGAACGATATCGATTACGTCGATACCATTCTTCCCGCACTGGGACACGATCTCGTTCACCACGACACAAAAGCGCCTGCCTGCACCGAGGTCGGTTGGGACGCATACGACAGCTGCTCGCGCTGCGACTATACGACCTATCATGAGATCGCCGCGACGGGACACACCGCAGGCACCGTCGCAGAGGTCGTCGCTCCTACCTGTACCGAGAGAGGTTATACCGTTTATTACTGCTCGGTTTGCGGCGAGACCTTCAAGGCCGATTACGTGAAAACCATTCCCCATACTCCGGCGACCGAATGGTCTGTCATTGAAGAACCCACCTGCGAGAAGAAAGGCGTCAAAGCCATCCTTTGCACCGAATGCGGCGCGGTACTGCAGACCAGAAGCACCTCTCCGCTCGGTCACGATCTTGTCCACCACGACGAGAGAAAGGATCCCACCTGTACCGAAACGGGTTATGAACCGTACGATACCTGCTCGCGCTGCGACTTTACGAGCAAAGAGGACGTCCCGGCGCTCGGCCATATTGCGGGCGAATTCCTCAGAACGGTCGATCCGACCTGCACCGAACGCGGCTATAGCGTTTACAGCTGTTCGCGCTGCGGAGAAGAGATGCATGAAGATTTCGTTGACGCGCTCGGTCACACGCCCGGCGAATGGACGACGATCAAAGAACCCACCTGTATCGAAAAGGGCGTCAAGCAAAGAGTCTGCACGGTTTGCGGCGAGGTCGTAGAGACCGCAGAGATCGAAACCGTCGCTCATACCACGCCCGACGAATGGGAAGTGACCGTACCGGCGACCTGTACCGAAAAGGGCAGCAAGCACAAGGTCTGCCCGATCTGCGACAAGGAACTTGAAGTCGCGGTGATCGACGCGCTCGGCCACAGCTACGGCGAATGGGAAGTGACGCTTGCACCGACCTGCACCGAAGAGGGAAGCAGGCACAGAGTCTGCTCGGTTTGCGACAATGAGGAGACTGAAACGGTCGAAGCGCTTGGTCACGCATTCGGCGATTGGACGATCAAGGAAGAGCCTTCCTGCACCGAGAAGGGCATCCGTTACAGAATTTGCTCGGTTTGCGGTGAACTCGAAGAAGAAGAGGTCGACGCGCTCGGTCACAGCTTCGGCGATTGGGAGATCACCAAAGAGTCCGATTGCGCAGAGCACGGCAGCAAGCACAGGGTTTGCTCGGTTTGCGGCGAAGAAGAAGTTGAAGAACTTCCGCTGACCGCTCATACGAGAGGCGAATGGCAGGTCGCCAAAGAACCCACCTGCATTGAAAAAGGCAGCAATCATATCGTTTGTACCGTCTGCGGCGAAGAACTCGAAGTCGAAGAGACCGCCACGGTGGCGCACACGCCCGCCGAGGAATGGGAGATCACCAAGGAAGCCACCTGTACCGAGAAGGGAAGCAAACACCTCGTCTGCACCGTCTGCGGCGAAGAACTCGACGTTCTCGACGTTCCCGAGCTCGGCCACGAATGGGGCGAGTGGACGACGACCAAAGCGGCTACCGAAACCGAAGAAGGCAGCGAGGAGAGAGAATGTACTCGTTGCGGAGAGAAAGAGTCGCGTTATATTCCTATGGCAGGACACGTTCACACCATCGTGTTTGTGGAAGAAAAGGCGGCTACCTGTACCGAAGACGGCAACATCGCGCATTACAGTTGTTCCGTCTGCGGCCGGTTGTTCGTTGATGAAGAGGGCACCAGTCCCCTCAACAACGAGGACGTCCCAGTTCCGGCTTTGGGACACGACTATCACGAAGAAATCACCGATCCGACCTGTACCGAAGCCGGTCACGTCATCGGCAGCTGCTCGCGCTGCGACTATTCGCTGGACGAAGAAATCGAGGCGCTCGGACACGATCTGATTCACCACGGCGGCAGAGAGGCGACCTGCCTTGAGTCCGGCTACAAGCCTTACGACACCTGCTCTCGTTGCGACTACACGACCTACGAAGAGATCGAGGCACTCGGTCACAACTTCGGCGATTGGATCGTGACCACCCCGGCTACTTGTACCGAAAGCGGAAGCCGGTATCACGTCTGCGCCGTTTGCGGCGCGGAAGAAACGGAAGAGATCGAAGCGCTCGGACACACCGCGGGCGAATGGATCACGACCGTTGAACCCACCTGCACCGAGAAGGGAAGCAAGCATACGGTCTGCACGGTTTGCGGCGAAGAACTCGAAGTTGCGGAAATCGACGCGCTCGGACACGATTATCAAGCCGTTGTCACCGAACCTACCTGTACTGAAAGAGGCTACACGACTCATACCTGCACAAGATGCGGCGACAGTTATGTGGATACATACGTTGACGCACTCGGACACACCTCGGGCGATTGGATCGTCACCAAAGAACCTACTTGTACCGAGAAGGGAAGCAAGCATAAGGTCTGCGCCGTTTGCGGCGAAGAACTCGAAGTTGCGGAAATCGACGCGCTCGGGCACGATTATCAAGCCGTTGTCACCGAACCTACCTGTACTGAAAGAGGTTACACGACTCATACCTGCACAAGATGCGGCGACAGTTACGTGGACACTTACGTTGACGCCCTCGGACATCAGTTCGGAGAATGGACGGTTACGTCCGCACCTACTTGCACCGAAAAAGGCGTTGAAACGAGAGTTTGCGCACACGACAAAACCCACGTTGAAACGAGAGACGTCGACGCACTTGGACATAACTTCGGCGAATGGGTAGTTACCAAAGAAGCACAGATTGGCGTGAAAGGTGAAGAAACCCGTGCTTGCTCGCTCTGCGGCGAAATCGAAACGAGACCGATAGCGGCTTTGCCTTACGTTCCGACGATCAACGGCGACGGTGAAAAAATATATGCCGAAACCGTTACCGAAGAAGCGAAGGACGTTACCGAACTCTTTGCTCAAGCAAAAGAAGAAGAAGGCTCGGTAGAAGTAAAAGCGGAAGAATTAACTATCGTCTTCGATAACAACGCCGTCAACGCCATTGGCGATTCTAACGTAAGTTTGTCGGCTAAGATATTCACCGAAAATCTTACCGTACCCAATGCCGAACTTGTTTTGGAAGTTACGCTAATCGGCGCAACGTTTGAAAACGGCGAAGCAAAGGTATCGATCCCGTTTGAAAAGGTAGTTCCTCAAGGCAAAGTCGCCAAGGTATACTATATCGCGGACGACGGAACGAGAACGGATATGAAAGCAACGTTTGCAGACGGTAAAGTAACCTTCGTTACCAACCACTTCTCGACCTATGCGGTAATATTCGAAGACATACCTGTCGGCGGACTTTCGGGCGGTGCTATCGCGGGTATCGTTATTGCCTGTGTGGTCGTCTTGATCGGCGCGGTGCTACTCATTTTGTGGCTGAAGAAAAAGAAAGGCAACGGTAAAAACGATGATGGCGACAACGTAGACAACAACGAGGCGGATAATTCCGATAGGGATATCGCTGTTGAAAGTGCTGCTATGATCGTAAAATCCGACGATATTCCTTCGAACGAGGCGACTTCGGTTGAAACGACAGGAGCGGAGGATGAAGCGGAAGACGGCGGCGTGGTCGTGGACGCAAAAGGCAATTATTTCAATATTCGCTATAATAAGTCTTTCATGGCAAAACTTATTCAATCGAGTGATGAAACGAAAGCCTATTACGGCGAACTGAAAAACGAAGCGTTGTCCTACGGCAAAGCCAAATCTCGCATTAGTTGGGCGTATGATTCGGTTAACGCGGGCAGAAGCCCCGTCGTCAAATTCGGCATTCGCGGCAAGACGTTGTGCGTTTACTTTGCACTTGACGCCGACGACTATGCGGATAGCAAGTATAAGGTAGAGAAAGCGGAGTCCGCAAAATACGAGAGCGTCCCGTGTATGTATCGTATCAAGAACGACCGCCGTTTGGACTATGCAAAAGACCTCATCGCCGCAACGTGCGAGAAACTCGGGCTTACTAAAGGCGACGTACCCACCGAGGATTATCGCTTGCCCTATGAAACCACCGAGGCATTGGTTGCTAAAGGACTTGTCAAAGAACTGACCGTTGCGGCGACGTCGACGCAGATCGAACGCGCCAAATCGGAAGGAACCATCCGCGTTGTTGATCACGTTTCCGCATCGGAAGTCAACGACTTGATCAGTAACGAAGTGGCGGCAAGCGCCATCGTGACGGAACGCAGAACGGAAAGAACGGGCAAACGAGGCACGATCAACGTTGACGTTTTAGCCACAAACTTCGAATCGGGCGAAACCGTCACCATCGAACGCTTGAAAGAGAAAAAACTCATTCCCGCTTCCGTCGGTCAAGTGAAGTTGCTTGCGCGCGGCAATTTGGATAAAGTTCTGCACGTCGAACTGCAAGATTACTCCATCGAAGCCGTCAAAATGGTCATCGCCACCGGCGGAACGGTCAAGAGAGTGTAACCGATAAGGTTAACCGAGTAGTAAACAAAAAGTAAGTGTCTCAAATTGAATTACCTATTGGGATCTGACCATTTGGTTCGTGACACCAATAGGTAATTATTTATATTCTGCCATATTTTCCGAGTATTCTTAGCGTTTTGCGCCGATTTTGCTCTCTTTTTTGTCCATTTCAAATGTGACATCGTTTTTCAAAAAGTCCGAAAATCGGAAACAAAACGTAAAAACCCGTCACATCTGAACATATATGTTCGATACATTATCATATCATTCTTTGGGCGTTGGAATGAAAGCGTTTTTTCTAAAAACAATGAAATTGTGGTAAAATCAAGGCGTAGCCTTTTCGTACTACTTAGACAAACAGAAAAGGGATACCATATACGGTATCCCTTTTCTGTTAACTTCCCTTGTTCTGTGAGACGGTCCGTTCGCAATTTCACGCCCTGCGTGAAACTGGCGGGTGCATACCCGCTATCGGACAGGAT
>JAFVAC010000118.1 GCA_017476265.1 Clostridia bacterium | reverse complement strand
GCGTATTTCTTATCGCACGATATCGCTCGCATCGCCGAACAAAACGGGCTTAAGATCCGCATTATCGGCGATCTGTCACTCTTTCCCGACGAATTTGCGGAAGTGCTTTCCGGTCTGAACGCTCGCTTTTTGAATGGTAGCGGCAAGACGGTCGTCATTGCCGTCGGCTATGGAGGAAGAGCGGAGATCAAGGCTGCCGTCGATAGGATTTTGGATCGTCGTCGCTTTTTGGACGACTATTCTCCCGTCACCGACGAGGAGTTGGATGCCAATCTGTTTACCGCCGGTTTGCCGGCTCCCGACGCCGTTCTTCGCTACGGCGGATATCATAGGCTCAGTGATTTTATGCCGCTTCAGACGACCTATTCCGAACTCTTTTTCGTAGACAAATTCTGGCCTGATTATGAAAGAACGGATATCGAGAGCGTTATCGATGAATTTAGTCGGATAAAACGTAATTTCGGAGGAAGACATGATTAAAAGGACCGTTACCGGCGTTATTATGGCAGGTTTGTTATTCCTGACACTTTGGCTTGTCGGACTTTCCGGCGAATATACGCTGTTCATTTTCGACGCGCTCGTTCTCTTTATGGGAGCGATGGGGACGTACGAGATCTATAAAGCGGTCAAAGGATCGGACAATGAGGTCGCTTCGGGAAGACGCGGCTACGTCTTGTCTGCGATTTCTCTAGTTGTGATGTGCGTCATCACTTTTCCGCTGACGTACTTTTTCAAATATATGGGGCTGTTATTTGCCCTGATCATATCTTTTTTGATCGCTTTTGTCTTTTACATTTTTGACGAAAAGAAGACGTTTTCGGATTTCGCCGCCAATGTATTTGCCCTGTTTTACCCGATGGGTCTGATCGGCGTCGTATTCGTTATGGATCGTACCTATGGTATGATTCCGGTCTTACTCGGGCTGGGAATATCCCTTGTCAGCGACGCTATGGCGTATTGGATCGGCGTTCTTTTCGGAAAAAAGAAGATTTTCCCCAAGATCAGCCCCAAAAAGACCTATGCCGGTTGTATAGGTGGGATCGTCGGAGGCACAATAGGCGGTGTGCTCGTCTATCTCATCTTTGAATTAGCGAACTTCCCGACTTACGTTCTTTTCCGTTTTGACGCCATTTCGGAAGTGCCCTATCTTTGGTATGCGCTCATCGGCGCGATCCTCGCGTTCTTTTCCGAGATCGGGGATCTCGCCGCCAGTCGCGTTAAAAGATCGGTCGGTATCAAGGACTATGGCAAGTTGCTTGGGGCGCACGGCGGAGTGCTCGATCGGATCGATAGCATCCTGTTCACCGTCTCTATCATGGCGATCATTATGGAAATAGTCGTCTTTTGCGTATGAAAAAGCGTTTAGCGGTACTCGGGTGTACCGGCTCAATCGGTACTTCGACTCTGAAAGTCGCCGACAGAGGCGATTTTTCCGTTGATCTGTTGGCAAATTATTCCGATCTTGACGGATTGAAACGCTTGATACAAAAATATAATCCTCGCATAGCCGTATGCGTCGGACGAGGATATCTGTATCAAGCCGGAAAGGAATACGCTTCCGTGCCTGAAGACTTTCTCACCGCTCCCGAGGTCTATAGCGGATCGGATATCGTCGTGAACGGTATCGTCGGACTGGCGGGTCTTAGACCCACTCTTGCCGCCGTGCGCGCGGGAAAGATCGTAGCCACCGCCAATAAAGAGAGCCTCGTGTGCGCCGGTACCCTTATTACGAAAGAATTGAGTATTCATCCACAATCGAAACTCTATCCGCTTGACTCCGAACATTCGGCAGTATGGCAGATCCTGCGACCGGAACGCGCGGAGAAGATCATTCTTACAGCCTCCGGAGGCGCCTTCCGCGACTTGAGTCGGCAAGAACTGACTTTTGCCAAAGCGTCCGACGCTTTGAAGCACCCCACTTGGATAATGGGTAAAAAAGTCACAGTCGACTGTGCGACCCTTGTCAATAAGGGGATGGAACTGATCGAAGCCAAACATCTATTCTGTCTTCCGACCGAAGCGATCGGGCATAGAGAGAGCGTCATTCACGCCATCGTAAAAAATGCCGACGGCACCTATGCCGCCGCACTTTCCGCCCCGGATATGGTCTCTCCCATATCCTATGCCTTACACTATCCGGCGGTCGGTCCGGAAGTTGTCCCTTGCCTTGATTTTGCAAAACTGGGCTCTTTTTCTTTCTTTTCTTTGGATGAAGAACGTTTTCCTGCCTTTCGTTTGGCAAAAGACGTCTTGTCGTCGGGCGATATTGCCGGTTGCGTCTTCAATGCGGCGGACGAAGTTCTTGTCAGTCGTTTTTTAGCCGATGAGATCGGTTTTTACGATTTGTCCGACGGGATCCAAAGAGCACTCGACGTTTTTGCCGACGAAGGCGACTTCTCGTGCGAAGAAGAGGTTTTTCGTATGGAAAAAGCCGTCCGGGAATATACTCTCAATATGCGATTTAGGGGGAGTGTATGAGTATTTTGATCGGCGCGACTTTCGCCGATGTGATGGAGACGATCGGCTACGTAGCTATTGCGTTGCTCTGTCTGACGTTCATGGTGGTCGTACACGAATCGGGGCATTATTTTGCCGGAAAACTTCTCGGATTCAAGATCACCGAATTCGCTATCGGTTTCGGTCCCCGTATCATCAAAATTACCAATAAAAAGAACGGCGAGATCTTTTCCGTGCGCCCCATACCTCTCGGCGGTTTTTGTCGCTTTTACGGAGAGGACGGCGAAGAGGAGGAAGAAGGCGCCTTTAACGCGCAAAAGCCCTGGAAGAGATTGATCGTTCTTTTCGCCGGCGCTTTCTGCAATTTATTGTCGTCTTTTATTCTGATCACACTGATTTTTACTTTTTACGGTCAGCTTCTGCCGACAGTCGTCAGCGTGAGCGACGAGTCCTATGTCGCGCAGGAACATATTCTGGAGGAAGGGGACGTCATACTCCGTGTTAACGGTCGCGCCGTCAACATTCTCATGCAAGAGGACTTGACGAATGCCTTTTCCCGCATATCCGGGACGGAGATGGGTACCTTTACGATCTTGCGGAACGGTGAAAAAAAGACGGTAGAAGTAAAAAGGAGCGATATCTATCAAAAAGACGCCGACGGCAATCTTGTTTATGATGAGAACGGAAACGTGAAGACGTATTCGGCTTTCGGATTTGTATCTTCCATTCAATACGTCCGACTGGACTTTTTTACCGCGCTCGGACGATCCTTTTCTTACGGATTCTTTTTGGTTTATAAAATCCTTTGGCTGTTGGGAGCACTATTTACGGGTGGTATCAAGTTTTCGGAGTCCGCAGGCGGTCCGATCACGGTTATTTCCGCCATCAGCGACAGTGCCCGTACGGGGTTCGGGTCTCTGGCGTACGTCGTGTGCCTCGTCTCCGCCAATCTTGCCGTCATGAATCTTTTGCCTTTGCCGTCTCTCGACGGATCAAGAATGGTTTTTACTATCATAGAATGGATCCGCGGCAAACCCATCAATCGACGAGTGGAAGCAGCCATTCATACCGTAGGGATCGTGCTGCTTTTCGCGGTGGCGATCCTCGCCGACTTGTTGCAACTGGTAAAATAACGAGGAAAACTTATGAAAAAGATCATTTATTTGCAGGACAAAGCGATAGGGGACGGTCACGTTACGATCCAGTCTATGACCAATACGCGAACTTCGGATGTTGACGCCACCCTATCTCAGATCAAAGCCTTGGCGGACGCCGGAGCCGACTTTGTCCGCATATCCGTTCCGGATCGAGAAAGTGCGTCCGCTGTAAAATATCTGACCGAAAAGTCCCCGGTCCCTTTGATCGGAGATATTCATTTTTCTGCCGAGCCCGCTATCACTGCCGTAAAAAGTGGCATAGCAAAGATACGAGTCAACCCTTCCAACATCCCGCCGGATGGTTTGAAAAAGATAGTCGAAGTCTGCAAGGAGTATCGGGTCCCCATCCGCGTCGGAGTCAACAAAGGATCCGTCAAAAGAAAGATCGAGCCGAAAGAATTGGTCGATCTGACTTTAGACGCCGCAAGGCAAATAGAGGAATTATGGTGGGACAGGTTGGTCCTTGCCGTAAAGACCAGTTCGGTCAAAGAGACTGTGGATTCATACAGACTGCTTTCAGGCTTGACCGACTACCCATTGCACGTCGGTTTGACCGAGTCGGGCACGTTTGAATCGGGCTCTATCAAAAGCGCAGTTGCTATAGGAAGTCTCCTTTTGGATGGGATCGGGGACACGATCCGCGTCAGCCTTGCAGGAGATCCCATACGTGAAGTATACGCCGCCAAAAAAATTCTTCGCGCCGTCGGGCTCGACCGTGATTTTGTCGAAGTCGTAGCGTGCCCAAGTTGCGCCAGGACCGAGATCCCGGTCGAAGAACTTGCAATGAAAGTGGAAAATATCACCAAAAATTATAAAAAACGTCTGAAAATCGCGGTTATGGGTTGCGTTGTCAATGGCGTCGGAGAAGGAAAAGACGCCGATTTCGGCGTCGCCGGAGGAAGAGACAGATCGGTCCTATTTAAGCAAGGCGAGATCTATAAAACAGTGGATAATTCCGAAATAGAGAGGGAATTGATCCGTTTTTGTGAGGAGTACAATGGCTAAGACACCTTTTATGGAGGAGCTGGATTCGAGATTACGTCCCGAAGAAAGAATGTTTAAGTTGAAGAGCGCGGAACTGATCGGCGACGACTTCCGCATCGACCTTTTAGTCTCTAAAGCGGACTACGATAACGTCGTCGGCAAAGAACTCGAGAAGAAAGTGAAAGCCGCTTGCCGCGAGATCATACCGGACGCATTTAAAATCCGTCTTCATTTTTCATTGGCGAGCAGTGAGACTACCTCCATTATCAAGAGGGTCCATGAGTATATTTATAATGAAAAACCGACGGTCTACAATGCTTTTCTGAACGCGCCCATCGAAGTGCACGCGACGGATTCTCTCA
Source organism: Clostridia bacterium (assembly GCA_017476265.1). GTDB lineage: Bacteria > Bacillota > Clostridia > Christensenellales > DTU072 > CAG-1782. Next base: position 5,048 of record JAFVAC010000118.1, on the reverse strand, counting down.
TCACCGTCGTCATCACTTTGGAAAAGTATATGTACGAATATGCCGTTAATTCCGGTTTGAAGACCGCTTTGGAAGAGTACCTCGGACATCTTTCGATGGAGGACTACGAAGTGGAGTTTTGCGAAGTCCCCAACGTGGAAAAATCCTCCGATCAGGTCGTTCGTCCCACCGTTGCGTCCTACGCCGTCAAGGTCATCACGGTCTCCATCGAAAAATACCTTGCCGGAGGTATCGCCCAAATGCCGCGCTATATCTCCGACGTGAAGGAAAGGGAGTCCGCGCAGTGCTCGATATGCGGCGTCGTCGCCGGGGTGGAGACAAGATACATAGAAAAAATCGACAAGACTCTTTTTACTTTCAATCTCAATGATACGACGGGTGTTTTGAAGGTCAAGTACTTTGCCAAAAAGCGAAAGGGCGTCGATTGGGAGGAGGTCTTTGTCGACGGGACGTCTCTTGTGATGGAGGGGCAGATCAAATTCGATAAGTTCGACAACAAATTTTGCTTTTTCCCCAGGAATATCGCCAAGTGCGTCATCGATTATACCAGTATCAATCAAAAGGCCGATTTCCTGCCCGAACCGGAAAACTACGTCTATATTCATCCGCAACCGATCGAAGTCGTCGAGCAGGCGAGTATGTTCGGCGAAGAGATGCACCCGGACTTTTACAAGAACGTTTTTGTCGTGTTCGACGTGGAGACGACGGGGCTGAACGTGCAGGAAGATAAGATCATCGAGATAGCCGCGATCAAGATCGTCGACGGCGTATTGTGTGAGAGTTTTGACTGCCTCATCAATCCCGAAGAGCCCTTACCTCCCGAAATCGTCGAATTGACGCATATTACCGACGAAATGCTCGCGGGACAGCATACGATGCGGGACGTCATCGGTGACTTTTTCAAGTTCACTCGCGGCGCCGTCATGGTCGCGCACAACGCTCCTTTTGATATGGGTATGATCACGGTCGCAGGACAAAAGTATTTGTACGACTTCAATAATGCATATCGGGATACGCTTTCGATCGCTCGGCAAAAACTGAAACTTAAGAACTACAAATTAGCTACCGTCTGCGACTACTTCAACGTCCCGTTGGTCGGAGCGCATCGCGCCATCAACGATACGCTTGCCACGGCGCAAATGTTTGTCCACCTGACGAATATGCGTTAAAACGCTTGCAATAAGGTAATACTTATGATATGATATAAGTACTTAAAAGATATTATGTCTTGAGAGTGACCTTGATGGGTCACTCTCAGTCGTTTATGGAGGAATATGAGCGACATAGCCGAACGCGCGCGTACCGCTTTGACGCCGCTTGTCGAGGCGGCTGGTTACGAAGTCGTTGATGTCGATTGGTCCAAGTCCTATGGAGAGAACAATCTCACCGTCTTTATCTTTAAAAAAGGCGGAGTGACCTTGGAAGATTGCGAAAAGGTCAACGACGCGGTGGACGCTTTTTTGGACGAAAACGATCTGACTGACGGACAGGCGTATAACTTTAATGTTTCCAGTCCCGGTTTGGACCGACCCGTTCGCACGCCGGATGACTTCAGAAGAAGTCTGGATACCGAGCTTGAGATCCTTTTTATTAAACCGATCGGCAAAAAGAAAAAGGCAAACGGCGTCCTTGTCGCGTACGATGACGCGACGGTCACTCTAAAAAACAAGGACAAAGAGATCGTTTATGACAGACAAAACGTCGAAATCATTCGACCTTACATCAAATTTTAATTCATTCGGGAGGACTGAAAAATGGTTAATAAGGAATTTTTTCTCGCATTAGACGCTATTTGCAGAGAGAGAAGACTGGACAAGGCGCTGATTATCGCTTCGATCGAAGCCGGACTTGCTTCCGCTTACAAAAAAGAGCTCGGTGAGAGCCGCGAAGTCAGAGCCAAGCTCAACGAGGAGACGGGCAGAGTGGAGTTCTTTGCCTATCAGACCGTCGTCGAAGGCGAGCCGCAGGCTGACAGTGAGCTGTCGCTGGAAGAGGCTCAGGATATCAAGCCCGACGCCAAAATCGGCGATATCATCGGCGACGATATCACGCCCAAGGAGCTATCCAGGATAGCCGCGCAGACCGGCAAACAGGTCATCACGCAAAGGATCAACGAAGCTATCCGCGAGCAGACCGCTGCCGAAATGAACGACAAAGAGGGCGAACTTGTTTTGGCTACCGTCCGTCGTATCGAAAACAACGTGGTCTATGTGGAGATCATCAATTCGCAAATGGAAGGCGTCATGAACATGATGGACCAGGTCCGTACCGAAACCTACAATGTGGGAGACAAGCTCCGCGTTTACGTCAAAAAGGTCCGCGAGGGCATCAACGGCAGGAACGCGCAAGTCGTCGTCAGCCGTAGTTGTGCAGGTTTTGTCAAAAAATTGTTTGAGATCGAAGTGCCCGAACTGAGATCCGGACTCGTGAAAGTGAAGTCCATCGTCCGTGAAGCGGGCAATCGTACCAAGATGGCGGTCTACACCGAGGATCCCAATATCGATCCCTTGGCGGCTTGCATCGGACCGAGAGGCGAACGCGTCAACAACGTCGTCAACGAACTCAACGGCGAAAAGGTGGACGTCATTTTGTACACCAGCAATCTCAGAGAGTACATCATCCGTGCGCTCAATCCGTTGAAGAGCGTGGTCGGTCTTCGCGTGGACGAAGAGGCAGGCAAGGCACGCGTCATCGTCGCCGACGACAAACTGAGCCTTGCTATCGGCAAGGGCGGTATGAACGCTCGTCTTGCGGCAAAACTGACAGGAATCAAGTTGGATATCGTCGCCAAGAGCGCAGATCCGACTTTCAACAACGACGACAATGATTAGTCCGAAGAAGATCCCGTTAAGGACGTGTATCGTCTGCAAAAAGCAACTACCGAAATCGGAGCTTATGCGGGTGGTGCGTTCGCCCGAAGGGAAGATCGTTTTTGATAAAACAGGCAAGGCAAACGGACGAGGCGCCTATTTGTGCGATGACAAACTCTGCGTGGAAAAGTGTCTGAAAAAGCACCTTTTGAATAAGGTCTACCACACCGAAGTCCCGCAGGAGACGTACGATCGCTTGGCGGAGGAATATGCCGATCAATAAGTGTAGGTCCTATGTAGGCTTTGCCGTCAAAAAAGGCTCGGCGCTCTTTGGCGTCGACAACGTAATTGCGTCAAAGAAGAAACCGTCGCTTATATTGTGGGACGAGCATTTGAGTCAAAACAGTCAATCTCGTCTGACAAGATATGCCATAGACAGAGCGATTCCGATACAAAAATTTCCTCTGCATGAGGTACTCCCGAATAGGAATTGCTTAGCGCTCGGCATTACGGACGTTCACTTATCCGACGCAATACAAAATGCAATAAAGGAGATCTAACGACAATGAGCGAAAACAAATTGAATGTAAAAGATCGTTTGAATATTTCCAAAAGACTGGATGACAGTAGTAGCTTGGTCCGCATTCTATCCGAAAAAATCGCCGGACTGAATTCGATGTTGGAAAAAATAAAGATCGAATACAACGGCAAAAAAGAGGCGATAGAGCAGGCCATTTATGAAAAAGAAATGGAAGAGGCGCGCCAAAAACAACAGGAGTTGGAGGCGGCTGCCCGAGAGAAAGCCGCGCAAGAACAGGCGTCCGAAAATAACGAAGAAGACGCCGAACCGACAGAAGTCACTCCCGTCGTTACGCCGATCGAACCCGTAAAAACGACCGAACCCGCCTTTGAAGTAAAGAAAAAACCCGAGACTAAGTCTTTTGCTACCGAGAAGGCACAAACTACGAGTAATGTTGATGCAAATACTTCTTCTTCGGCAAAACCGACTTCATCCGGAGACGGATTCAAGAAGAAAGGCGCCGCGCAGAACGACAAAAAGAAGCACAACGACGACTCGCACAAACTGAATAAGAAAGCAAAGATACAAAAGGGCTACGAGACCGGAAGCGCGAGCGTAGAGTATGATGAGATCAGCGGAGAGATCATGAAGATCCGTCCTCGCAAGTCCACTTCCGAAAAACAGCGCAAGCAAACGCAGCAGACCGTCGTGACCGTCATCGACCACGCTGTCGTGACGACCGATATGGTCCCGATCAAGACGTTGAGCGAAAAGATCGGAAAGAGTGTGGCGGAGATCCTCAAAAAGTTACTTTTGGAGTTCCAACTCTTTAAGAATATCAACGACAGCATCGATTTTGACACCGCCGAACTGGTCAGTGCCGAGTTCGGCGTCACTCTCGAACTGAAAAAAGAGCAGTCGTCGGAGGAAAAACTCTTTGAGATCCACGCCGATGACGCCGAAGAAGACTCCGCTAATTTGGTCGTCCGTCCGCCGATCGTGACCATCATGGGGCACGTCGACCACGGCAAGACTTCAATATTGGACTATATCAGAAAGTCCAACGTAGCGACCGGCGAAGCCGGTGGGATCACGCAACATATCGGCGCATACACCATCAAGATCCCGTATGAAGGCAAAGATAAACAGATCACCTTCCTGGATACGCCGGGACATGAAGCTTTTACGGCAATGCGCGCTCGCGGCGCCGACGTGACGGATATCGTCGTCCTGGTCGTCGCGGCAGACGACGGTATAATGCCTCAGACGGTCGAAGCGATTAACCACGCCAAAGCCGCCAACGTGCCCATTATCGTCGCTGTCAATAAGATGGATAAAGTGGACGCCAATCCCGACAGAGTCTACCAACAGCTCGCCGAATACGGTCTTTTGGTAGAGAGTTGGATGGGCGATACCATTGCCGTACCCATATCGGCAAAGACCGGCATGGGGATACCGTCCCTTCTTGAAAACATTCTCGTCGTCGCCGAGTTAAGAGACTTGACCGCTAATCCGAATCGTAGCGCAAAAGGCACTATTGTGGAAGCTAAGCTCGACAAAGGGAAAGGACCCATGGCGACCGTACTTGTCCAGAACGGCACTCTTCACACCGGAGACTTTATCGTTGCCGGAACCGCCATCGGTAGGATACGCGCAATGTTCGATGACAAGGGCAGGAAAGTATCCACCGCAGGACCCAGTACTCCCGTGTCCATACT
>JAFVAC010000015.1 GCA_017476265.1 Clostridia bacterium | reverse complement strand
CCGATCTCCATATACTGTTCGGCGCCCTTTCCCGCGACTAAAAGAACGTCCCCTTTCCCTAAACAGGATATAGCATAACGGATTGCCTCCGTCCTGTCGACATAACGGAAAGCGAAGTTCTTGCAGATCCCCGTAAAGACGTCGTCGATGATCTGTTCCGGATCTTCAATACGCGGATTGTCGCTGGTCACGATGACTACGTCCGCTATATCCACGGCGATCTTTCCCATCAAGGGACGTTTTTTTCGATCCCTATCTCCACCGCACCCGAAAACGACGACCAGACGTCCGCGAGCGATCTTTTTTGCCGCGGTAAGTACGTTCGCCAATCCGTCGGGCGTGTGGGCATAATCCACTATGATCGTATATTCACCCTTGTAGGCTACGGTAAATCGCCCCGAGGCGCCGACGAGTTCCGGGATATAATCGATCTCCTCTTGTATTGGAAGACGACAAGCATAGATCGCCGACAATGCGGCAAGCAGATTCTCTGCGTTATGCCGACCGACTAATGGGGACTTTATGGTATATTCTTTCCCATCAATAGTCAATGTAAACGGTTTTTCTCCGTCAAACAACGGCTCTTCAAGCATGTTTTTTACACTATCTTCTTCCTTAAAGAGGTCTTTATTTGAACGGATACTTAATTTTTTTACGGAGAATGATATCTTTTCTCCCTGCCTGTCCATATCGATCTCACGACCTAAGGCATCGTCCGTATTTATGGCGGCGACCTTGACCGCGTTTGAGAATAGCCAACTCTTTTTGACTGCGGCATATCGATCCATCGTCTTAAAGAAATCCAGGTGATCTTGCGTCATATTCGTAAACACCCCTACTTCAAAAGGCACTGCGAACAACTTGTCGTAATAGATCGCATGAGCGCTGACCTCGATCACGACATATTCCACTTCTTGATCGACGCATTCCGATAGGATCGAAAAAAAAGCGGGCGTATCCGGCGTCGTCATACCCGTCTCGATCCTTCCATTGGGTAGATCCGCCCCTAAAGTCCCGATGACAGCCACGCGCTTTTTGCAGGCTTGTAGAAACTGAGCGATAAGACACGCCGTGGTCGTCTTGCCGTTGGTACCCGTAATTCCAATGATCGAGAGTTTCTTTTCGGGATGTCCGTATGCCTCCGCACAAAAAGACGCCATCGTTTGTCTCGCGTTTGAGACGGCGACGTATGGGTACTTGTCGGTGTAGGTTTCCCCTATGACTACGACCGCACCTTTATCTATCGCCTCTTTTTCATACCTCTTATTTTGCGGACACTTTGCCAGTGAGAAATATACGTCTCCCGCCTGAATTTTGCGACTGTCAAAAATGATGTTTTTTAAGTCATCTTCTCCAAAATAAGAATTATTTATTAAATCGATTTTTGACAATATTTCAATAATTTTCATATACCCTCACAAGCACAACAATACTACGTTGTCTTCGCTGACGATCGACCCCTTTTCCGGATACTGACTTTTGATGACTACGTTTTGATCCCAGTCCCCGTCGATCTCATAATACATATTCTTTTCCGCTAAAATGCCGACGGATTTCGTCACCGATAAATTGGTCAAGTCCGGCATAACAAAAGTCGGCTTTTCCTCAAAAGCGGCGGGCGCCCATCCACGATATGAAAAGATGTTTTTGAATATCTGTCCCGCATACGGCGCGGCGACCACACTGCCGTAATAGGCTCCCGCCTTCGGCTCGTCAACGATAAAGAGCATAATGTACTCGGGATCATCCGCCGGAGCGAATCCGATGAACGTAGAGACGTACATCCCTCTTGCGATCTGACCGTCCTTGTATTTTTGCGCCGTGCCCGTCTTCCCACCGATCCGATAACCGCTGACTTTAGCGTTCTTCCCGCCTCCGACTTCCACCACGCTCTCCAAGATCTCACGCATGACCGCGCTGGTCTTTTCACTGATGGTCGTTCTTTTTTGTATCGGGTAGTTTTTTACGATCGTCTTTCCGTTCATAACGACGCTGTCCAAAATATAAGGCGTCATCAGTTTGCCGCCGTTGACGACGGACGCGCACGCCGTAAGAAGTTCGATCGGAGTGACCGCTATCGCCTGTCCGAATCCCATACGAGCAAGATCTACCGTTTTTACGAGGTCTTTTCCGATCGTCAAACCGCTTCCTTCCCCGCTCATATCCACGCCCGTCTTCTCCGTCACGCCGAAAAGGCTTAGTGAGTCGTAGAACCGCTCGGTCCCTACCCTCATCGCCACGTCCATAAACAGACAGTTACAGGAATTTTGCACCCCTTCGGCAAAGGTTTCGCTCCCATGCCCGATCGTGCGCCAACATTTGATCCTCTGTCCGTCTACGATCCTGTATCCCGGGCAGAATAAGTGATAATCGGTCGTAACAGCCCCTGACTCCAGCCCTGCGGCGGCGGTCAAGATCTTGAAAGTGGAACCGGGTTCGTACACGTTACTGACGAGCGTGGACTTGCTCATTCCGAAGAGTTTTGCCACGTCGTCCCGGGGCAAATCGTTCAGGTCGAAACTCGGTCTTTGCGCCATAGCGACGATCTCACCCGTCTTTGCGTTCATTACGATGCAACTTGCCGACGTAGCGTTATTCTTGATAAAAGCTGTGTTGACTGCCGACTCAACGAAATTTTGAATGGCGGAGTCAAGCGTCAGATAGACGTCGGCACCTTTTTGTCCGGCTATGTAGCGAGTGATATTCCCGTCCAGCTCTCTCCCAACGAGATCGGTCTCGGTCAAAACATATCCGTCTATTCCTTTCAGGTAGTCGTTGTAGTAGGACTCAACACCCGATTGTCCCATACCGTCAACATTGCAAAACCCAAGAATTTGGGTCATAAAATCGCCATAAACGTATTTTCTGTTCAGATTCTGAGCATAATAAACGCCGTCTACGCCGGAATCGAGCAATGCGTTAAGCTCTTGCTTTGTGACCTTTTTGGCTACAGTGACTTCACTGACCTTAGAATTGATCTTTGCGTACAAATTTTCGTAAGAAACACCAAGAACGGAGGATAATACCCGCGCCGTATACGTCTTGTCCGTGACGGAGACAGGGCGGACGTAAACGGTATATAGAGTCTCCGTGTCGACGAGGAGTACGCCGTTTTTGTCAAAAATATTCCCCCGCTCTCCCGTGACGGGAACGTCTCGGGTCCATTGATCGATGGCTTTTGCCGTGAGGTTCTCCCCTTCCGCCAGCGTTAGATAAGCGATCCTGAAAATGAGTGCGACAAAGAAAAAGGTCACCAGCGTCATCACCGCCAGCAACCTCATCTTCAGTCTATAAGTGGATTGTTTTATTGTGTTCGACCTCTCCTATTTATTGAGAGCGTCACAGAGCTTGTCAAACCAATCGTCGTGGGTCTCGCCCTCTTCTTGAATACTTATCGCGCGAATGACGGAGGGATTTTGTTCTTCCTCCACCGCCTGCGAAGCGTTGGCACTCTCGTTGAAGTTGACGTCGGTCACGCTCGTGTTGCTCACGATCAAAATAGATGCGAGAGCGACGATAATTATGCCATAAACCGCCAAAATAATTTTCCCCATCCGAGTCAACTTGGGAAGTTTTATCTTGCTGAAAAATTTGTTTTTGCGGACTTTCTTTTCTTCGACGGTCGTTGTCGCCTGCGTATCCGCCGTCTCATACGTATAAGTGGGCACGTAAGAAAACGCACTTGCACGAAAATCTTGCGTCGGATAGGTGGGCGCGACAACTGCCGAAGCGGTCGTTTGTCCGTTCAGATCGGCAAAGAACTCCTCTTTGGTCATAAAAGGACGAGAAGAAGGCGTTGTGCGACGGAGTTCGTTGATCATATACTTCTCGTACAGATCATCCTTCTCATCGACGGCACCCCTCTCCGGCGCAGGAACGGTCTCAGGCGCGCCGAAGTCGGCAAAACGACGTGTCGAGCGATCGCTCTGTGCAAGAACGTATTTGTCAAAATTGGTCAAATTTTCATATGTCATTTTGCTTCCCTCCGTTTTATACTCTCTCGATAATTCTCAGTTTCGCGCTCTCGGAACGCTTGTTTTTGTCCGCCTCTTTTTCCCCGAGGATGGGTTTTTTTGTCAATATCTTCACTTCTTGTCGTTTGTTACAGACGCACACCGGCAATCTTTTGTCGCATACGCAGTCCTTTTCCAGTTCGACGAAAGCGCGTTTTATCAGTCTGTCCTCTAAGGAGTGGAACGTGATGACGCACATCCTTCCGCCTTTTTTTAATCGAAGCGCCAGTTCCGTCACGAACTCCTCCAGCCCTCGCAACTCGTCGTTGACTTCGATGCGGATCGCCTGAAAGGTTCTTTTTGCCGGATTACCGTGCTTATACCGCTCTTTCGGCGGGTATGCGCTTGCGACGAGTTCGGCAAGTTCGAGCGTGGTCTCGATAGGCTTTTTCTCTCGTGCTGCGAGGATCTTTCTGACCACCGCCCTTGCGTTCGGCTCCTCTCCGTATTCGTATAGGACTCGCAACAGTTCCTTTTCCGAATATTCGTTGACGACGGTCAAGGCGCTGAGGGACTGTTCTTCATCCATCCGCATATCGAGCAGAGCGTCTTTTACGTAAGAGAACCCTCTCTCCGCGGTGTCGATCTGATAAGAGCTGACCCCGAGGTCAAGCAACGCTCCGTCCAACTCCCCTACGCCCATTTCGTCCAGTCTCTCAAGCGCGTTTTTGTAATCATCGTGTACGAAAGTGATCTTGTCCCCGTACTCGGAGAGCTTTTGCTGTGCGTTTTCGATGGCGTCGGCGTCCTTGTCGAATGCGATCAGTCGTCCGGTCGTCAACCTCTCCAATATCCCGCGGGAATGCCCTCCTCCGCCAAGAGTACCGTCGAGGTATACGCCATCCGGCTTGACGTCCAATCCTGAGATGACGTCCTCATATAGAACGGGAACGTGAACGTACTCCATCAGATAACCAAGGCGTCAACGACTTCATCCATATCGATCGACTCGGGATCATAGTCCTCGTCATAACGCTCTTCCGACCAGATCTCAATACGATCCACGACGCCTAAAAAGACCAATTTCTTTTTAATGCCGCCGAGCGTTTTGAGTTTTGCCGGTAGGACGAACCTCCCCTGACTATCCTCTTCCGGTATACAAGCAGTGGAGCAAAGTTTTCTCAAAGCGGTCTGTTCGGCACGATCACGCAAGTTGAGCGTCTCCGTTCGTGCGGTAAAACGTCTCTCGAACTCTTTGCGCGGAAGGAGCATCAAACAGCCGCCGGGCGCTGCGGAGATGACGAACTCGTCTTCCAGTTGCGCACGGAGTTTGTTGGGGATCCTCATCCTTCCCTTGTCATCCAAAGAAAGTCTGTACTCTCCGCAAAACATGGCTCACTCCTTTTTCTTGTATTTCCCTGAATTCCGATCGATTTTCCATTTTCTTCCACTATTCATTCAAAAATCGGATAAAAATTTCTTTCAGATCGGTATTGCATTTTTATTTTAGTACATTATTAAAAATAATGCAATAGTTTTTTACAATTTTTTTAGGGGAAATTCATCCCTATTTTTTTATCATCAAAAATGTGATTGTATCATTAGATACAGATTTTTGAGAAACAAGATTCGATTTTATTCTTCGTTTTTCTCGAATAGGGTAAAAAAAGGATACAGGTGGAAAAAATAAAAAAATCGCCCGATCGGGCGAAAGATAAAAATAATGAGTCGGATAGAGATCAGTAAACGACTATCGGAATGAAATCGAGAAAATCGCAACTGGTCAATAGATACTCGACTCCTTTTTTTTCTATGCTGCCAGCACACCGTGAGTGCACGCCGTGAAGATGACCGTAGACGACCTTGTTCACACCGAATTCTTCTATCAAATCCGTCATGGGACTGTCCTCAAACCGTGCATTGTATGGCGGGTAATGTATCAAAAGCAACAGTTTGTCCCCTTGGGTCATACATTTTTTCCCTTCGGTCAAAGTCAGACGCAGACGAATGAGTTCGCGCTCGAATATTTTTTTGTCCTCCGCCGTAGAGTCGCCGTCGGGGATCGTCCATCCCCTTGTCCCGCAAAAGACGTATCCGTCTACGCGAAAGGCATTGTTTTGAATGAAAGTAACCGTTTTCAGTCCGATATCGTTGAGTTTTTTATAACTGGACCACCAATAATCGTGATTGCCGCGGATCAAAAACTTTTTGCCGGGGAGTGCGTCTACCGCTTTTAGGTCCGGTATTGCCTCCTCCAAAGTCATCCCCCACGAAGTGTCGCCCGCAATCAATACGATATCTTCTTCTTGCACGTTGTCGCGGAAAAAATCGCTGATTTTTTGCCAATGCCCGCGCCAATGCGGGCCGAATACCTCCATCGGCTTGTCGGTAGCGTTGCTTAAATGAAAATCACTGATGGCAAAAATCTTCATAGGAAGAGTATACCACGAAAGGTAGCGTATTCGCAATGGTTTTTGTAAAATGATGAGCAATAACAGACGAAATAAAGACCGCTTTTTTTGAAAGCGGTCTTTTCATCTTGCGTCATTAACGTACTCGATTTGAGTCCTCAGCGCGGGAATACCGGGGCACTGAACGCGCCGGAGCAGACGTCTTGTGTAAACTCTTGGCAAGGCGGCAAGTTCGGATAGCCGTAAGACGGTATCACGAGGATGACGTCCGCCACTACTTTTGTGATGATCGTGACGCACGCAGTGGTGGTCACTTCGCTCCCGGCAAGGGTGCTCTGTACGCCTGTGACGGCGACGATCGCCTTGATCGTAGGCGTGATGACCCCTTCCGCAGGAACTCTCAACATGATGTCTCTATCAAACGTCATTGTCGAGGTGCCGACGATTTGCGCTCCCGCCGCATTCGTTGCTACCACGGTCACAGGGACCGTCGCGGTATATCTGACTCTCGAGCATGCGCTGCCCAAGATAGGCGTGATCACCACGTCTGTCAGAGTCGTTTCTCCGCTTGACTGTACGGACGTGACGGTATAACCCGTCGTATCCCCCTCAAAGTCAACTTCGAGCGTCTCTATTACGCTGAATTGCGAAATGCAGGCATCAAAGACCTTGTCTACTTCGATGCACGTTCTTTCGCTAGCGTTACCGCCGGTGCAACAGATCGCGGGAGTATTGTTGTTGTTTCTGGTATTACAAGGCATAGCGTAATCTCCCTAAAAATGTATTTCTACTTCATACTATGACGGGGCAAAACGCTTTGTTCTATATGAAAAAACTCCGACAAAAGCCGGAGTTTTCTCGATCTCTATGCTCTATTCTTCGTTTTCCAATATGGAGTCGATCCGATCATAAATGGCGTTAAGTCCGCTTTTATCAACGGAAGACGTCAAAAAGACGTCGTTGGTCCCCACTCCGATCGCGTCGGCAATTTGTTTTTTGCGGGTAAAACAAGCGCTTTTACTCAATTTGTCCGCCTTGGTCGCGATGATCGTAAACGGTATGCGATAAAAATACAGATAGTGGAGCATCTGTTTGTCGTCCTCGCTCGGGTCCCGACGGACGTCGATCAAAACGAATACGTTTTTGATATTCTTTCCCGTGCGAAAATAGGACTCTATCAGAGTCCCCCACTTCATCTTTTCGTCATCGGAGACCTTAGCATACCCATATCCCGGTAGATCGACGAGAAAAAACTGTCCGTTGTTGATCTTAAAGTAGTTGAGTAGTCGGGTGCGCCCGGGATCTTTGGATGTCTTAGCGAGTTTTTTATTGCCGCAAAGCGCATTGATAAAAGAGGACTTCCCTACGTTGGACTTGCCGGCGACGGCGATTTCGGGCACCTCACCGGAAAGAAACTTGTCCACGCTTGCGACGCTGGTATGGAATACGGCGTTTTTTATCATAAGTTCCTCCATTTATAGACAAAACGCCCGAAAAATGGGCGTTTTATCGTTTGACGCAATACTTTATGCGATCTCTTGATTCTTTCTACCGATAAGCGGCGCGGCGTTTCCATTGACGCATTCGGCGCTGATCGTAACGGAAAGGACCGTCTTGTCGCTCGGCACCTCGAACATCGTCTCCAGCATTAACTTTTCGACGATGGAGCGAAGACCTCTTGCGCCGGTCTTGAGCCGCATGGACTTTTGTGCAATGGCACGCAGAGCGTCCTCCGTAAAGATCAGATCGACGCCGTTTAACTTCATCATCTTGGTATATTGCTTGACGAGGGAGTTCTTCGGCTCGGTCATGATGCGGACGAGATCGTCCTCCGTTAAGGGATCCAAAGTCGCCACGATAGGCATACGCCCGACGAACTCCGGGATCAAACCGTACTTAATAAGGTCGTCCGGTTGGAGCTCTTTCATATTTTCGGAATAGGCGGCTTCATTGTTCTTCAACACGCCGCCGAACCCCAACGAACTGTTGTCTTTTCTTTTATCGACGACCTTTTCCAATCCGACGAACGCACCGCCGCAAATAAACAGGATATTGGTGGTGTCGATCTGAATGAAGTCCTCTTGCGGATGTTTTCTTCCGCCGTGCGGAGGTACGTTGGCGACGGTGGACTCAATGATCTTTAAGAGCGCTTGCTGTACGCCCTCGCCGCTGACGTCACGCGTGATGGACACGTTTTCGGTCTTGCGGCAGATCTTGTCGATCTCGTCGAGATAAACGATACCCGTTTCGGCGCGTTTGACGTCACCGTCGGCAGCCTGAATGAGTTTCAACAAGATATTTTCCACGTCCTCCCCTACATAGCCGGCTTCGGTCAAGGTCGTAGCGTCAGCCACGCAGAAAGGCACGTTGAGGATCTCGGCGAGCGTCTTGGCAAGCAAGGTCTTTCCGCTACCGGTAGGTCCGAGCATCAGGACGTTGCTCTTTTCCAGCCGAACGTCGTTTTCGTCGGCGTTTTTGTTGTCACGAATGCGCTTATAGTGATTGTATACGGCGACGGAAAGAATCTTCTTCGCCGATTCCTGTCCCACGATACTCTCGTCCAATTTCGCTTTGATGTCCTTGGGCGTAGGCAAAGAATCGGACGCGGAAGCGTCTTTCTTTTTGTCGGAAAATGCCGTGGCAAAATCGAGCTCTTGAAGAGCGTCTGTCGCTCTGCGAACGCAATCACTACAGATGGTGATCCCGTTGGGGGCGGCGACAAGCATATCGACGTCGCCGGCGGGTCTGCCGCAAAAGCTACACTTTTGCGTATCTATTTCTACGGTAGTGATCACTTACACCTCCTTTCTGGTCGTATACACCTTGTCCACGATGCCGTAATCCATCGCCTCTTGCGCGCTCATATAATAGTCTCTTTCGACGTCATGAGCGATCTTATCCAGAGGTTTGCCGGTGTTTTCGGCGAGGATGCGGTTCATTTTATCGCGGATCTTGAGAATGTGCTCGGCGACGATGGCGATCTCGGTGGCTTGTCCCTGGGCTCCGCCGCTCGGCTGGTGGATCATGATCTCGCTGTTTGGCAAAGCAAAACGCTTCCCTTTCGTGCCGGAACTGAGTAAAAACGCACCCATACTGGCGGCAAAACCGACGCAAATGGTGCATACGTCGCACTTAATATACTTGATGGTATCATAAATGGCCATGCCGTCCGTGACCGAACCGCCGGGGCTGTTGATATACAAAAAGATATCCTTGTTGGGATCCTTGGTCTCAAGATACAATAATTGCGCCACGACGGAATTGGCGGTACGGAAATCGATCTCTCCCGTCAAAAAGATGATCCTGTCTTCCAAAAGACGCGAGTACAGATCGTAGGACCTTTCACTTCTGCCGTCTTTTTCGATTACATACGGTATCATAATTCTTATCTCCCTTGATCGGGGTCGTATTCTCCGCCGTATACCCCGTATCGATTCGGCGGAGAAGTCGCTTTTTTGAACTATTCGTTAACGGTGTTGTTTTCACGCAGGAAAGCAAAGAGCTTGTCTACGAGCAATTTGTTGGCGATATAGCTCATTTGTTGCGGATTCTTGTCCTTTTCGTCCAGTTTGTCGAATTCGGCATTCATCTCCTCGGGAGTGACGTCGATTTTCTCCGCCTTGACGATGGCTTCGATAATGAGACGAGACTTGATGTTCTTTTCAGCCTGGGGTCTCTGTTCTTCTTTGATCTGCTCGACGGTCATACCGGTATAAGCGAGATAGTCGGCAAAACGAAGTCCGTATTGGCTCATATCTCTTTCGAGCTCCTGCACGCGATAGTCGAGTTCTTCCTCGATCATAGCCTCGGGGATCTCGATCTCGGTGTTGTTGCTGATGGTCTCGATCATATCGTTCTCGAGTTTGTATCCGGCTTGCTCGATCTTTTTGGGAGCGATCTCGGACTTGATCTTCTCCTTCCAGGCGTCTACGGTCTCCAGTTCGTCGTCGATGTCTTTGACAAATTCGTCGTCCAAAACGGGCAGCTCTTTATGCTGGATCCCATTGAGGGTGATGGCAAAGACGGCGTCCTTGCCGGCGAGCTCGGGCGTATACTGCTCGGGGAAAGTCACGTTGATGTCCTTCTTGTCCCCTTTCTTCATACCGATGAGCTGCTCTTCAAAGCCGGGAATGAAGCTCCCGCTACCGATCACCAAGCTCTGTTTTTCCGCGGTACCGCCGTCGAACTTGACGCCATCCACGCTTCCGCTGTAATCGATGTTGACGGTGTCACCGTTCTCCACGACGGCGTCGTCGGACTTTTCGACAAGGCGAGCGCGATTGTCGAGTTCTCTGTTGATGACGGCGTTGATGTCGTCGTCGGTGACCTCGGTGCTGTCCATCTTGAAGGTCAGTCCTTTGTACTGACCGAGCTCGAACTCAGGACGGATCGCCACGGTGATGACCGCCTTCATACCGTCCTCGCTGACCTCTTTGATATCGACGTCGGGATTGCCGATCACGTCGAGATTGTCGTTTTTGAGAATATCGGTGTAGTGCTTGGAGAGGACCTCGTCGAGCGCGTCTTCATACAGGACGCCGATCCCGTAACGATTGACGACGATATTCATCGGGACCTTCCCTTTGCGGAAGCCCTCTACCGAGTACTTGAACTTGTTTTTCTCAAAAGAAGCTTTTACCTCTTTCGCCCACTCCTCGGCGGGGACGTCGATAGCAATCTCAATTTTCGATTTGCTTAAGTGTTGAACCGAGTATTCCATAATATTCTTACCTCCGTATTTCGATTCCGGTTTTCGTCCGTGATTTGATTTCATTTTTGCCTTTACGGCTCAGGAATCTATAATATCATAAAAATTCCCTTTTTGCAATTTTTTAGCCCTTATTATTTGTCCGAATATGCGAGAAAAACGCGTTATTCGTCCCCATCCGACGGAGCGGGTGAGGAAAAGTCCGGCTTGGGCGTAGCGTTCTTTTTTCCATATTCCGTCTGATCGTCGCTTTCGGTAAAGCTCATAAACTCCCCTTGCCAATTGAGACGGATCTTTTTGAGTTCGCCGTTTCTGTGCTTGGCGAGATCGAGGATGATCGGCGAATGCATCTTGTCTTCGTCGTTTTCCCTGTACAAAAACATGACGATATCGGCGTCTTGCTCGATGGCGCCGGACTCACGCAAGTCGGACAGCATAGGCGTCTTTTCGGCACCCTTTCTTTGTTCCACGCCACGGGACATCTGCGAAAGGACCAAAACGGGGCAGTTGAGCTCCCTTGCCATGATCTTCATCATACGGCTCATATAGGAGACTTCCTGCTGACGATTGTCGGCGCGATCTTTGTCCGTTCTGCCATCGTTCATCAACTGCAGATAGTCGATGATGACCAAGTCCACCCTCCCATTGTTGTGTTCGGCGCCGAGACGTCTGCACTGACTCAGGACTTCGGCGGGGCTGACCATCGAGCTGTCGTTGATGAATATCTTCGTATTGGAGAGTTTTTGCGTGACCATCCAGAGACGGGAGTCTCCGTCGTTTTTTAACTCGGCGGAGTTGATGTCCACCATAGACACGCTCCCCATATTGGACATAATTCTTTGCGCGATCTGTCTCTGGGGCATTTCCAGGTCATAGATTGCAATGCAGAGCGGTCTGTCGCTCCTTTCCGCCGCCGCAGCGACGATATTGAGCGCGAACGCCGTCTTACCGACGGAAGGACGGGCCGCAAGAATGATGAGATCGCCGTCCTGTAAGCCGTTGGTGACCTTGTCGAAGATGCGGAATCCGGTCGACAAGCCGCGGAAAGCGTACTTGTCTTTTTTCAGTTTTTCTATCCTCTCCATAACTTCGATCGTCGCCGCGCTGATGTGCTTGAGTTCGTTTCTGGAGCGCTCTTTGGAGAGTTCGTAAATCTTTTTTTCGGCAAAATGCACGACGGCGTCGGCGTCGGACGCTTCATATGCCATAGCGATGATCTCGTTGCACTTATTGATCACCTCGCGCAAGGTGGAATCGCGCTTGATGATCTTGACGTAGTGGGCGTAATTGGCGCCGGAAGGAAGCAAAATATTGATCTCGGTAAGGTACGTCAAAGTGTTTTCGTCGGCGAGACCGTTCTTTTCCATATAGTCGAAAACAGTGATGATATCGACGGGGATGTCTTGCCGATTGAGTTCGCACATGGCGCGAAAAATCTTTTTGTTGCGTTCGTTATAAAAGTCTTCCGGCTGTAAGGTATGCAACACCGAGCGCGCAGCCGTTCCGTCGATCAAAACGCAGCAAAGAGCGGACTGCTCCGCTTCGAAATTGTTCGGAAAAATCCTCGGTTTTTTTACGGCGGGGGTATTGTCGTATTTTTTATCAGGCATAAAAACCTCCCTTTCTCCTCTTGTAAATCATAATGGATAGCGGCGCGGCAATAATCGGCAACGCGCACAAAAAGGCGATCACATACCAACCGGTCGGGTTGGGGGCGTGTTGACGGATCTCGATCTCTCTGGACGCGGTACCATAGGTCATATCAAAGGAATGGAGATAGATGCTTGACGACTCTTTGTACTCCACTCGGTCCGCGTCGGTCTTGACGATCTGGTACGGGGTCCCGTAGACGTAGATCAAAAGGACCTTGTCTTCCGCCGCTCCCAACGAAAGGACCTTTTTCCATATCTCGTTAAGAAGGCTCCCCTCCGTCTCGATCGAAACAAACGGCGTGGTCATGACCCGAGTGTAATCGGTAAAGAGAAAGCCCTCTTCCTCTTTGCCGGAGCGGACGTTCGGTTCATACCCGGTGATGCCGTTGGCGATATAGTAATCTACGGTATCTTCGTACTCAAAAGACGCGACGAACTTGCCGTTTTGTTTGCCGTCGGAGACGACCGAGTAGCCGTACCGCGTCAACAGCTCTTTCAGCTCGTCGAAGACGGGCGACGGAGAAAACACCTGATTATCAAGCGAACCGGACGACAGAAAGAGATCGTCGTCCACCGTCACCGAAAAACGATAATAAAGCCCATTTCCGCTGAGCGTATAACTGTGGTACTCGATCGCGGCGTCGAACTCGTCGAGATCCACACCGATGGGAAGGGACTCATCGCAAAACGCCTCTTCTCCTATAGGGACGAGGATCGCCGACAAAAGCACCAACATTGCGGTAAAGATCACCAACGGAATACCGATCGATTTGGACAAGAATAACTCCTCTTATTTGATTGCTTTAGACAGTTCTTTCAAAACTGCGCCGAATTCTCTCATGGCGAACTCGAACGGAGCCTTTTTCGTCAGATCCAGATCGACAAGCGCGAGGATATCCATAGGATACTTGCTGCTGCCGGCGGATAGGAAGGACTTGTACTTGTCCACAAACGACGGGTCCGCCAGGATCCGGTTGGCGATGTTGATGGCGCAGGTGATGCCGGTCGCATACTTGTAGACGTAAAAATCACGATAGAAGTGAGGAATGCGCGCCCACTCGTATCCGATCTCACGGTCGCTGACGACCGCTTCGCCATAGTACTTTTTATTCAGATCGCGGTAGTACTCGGTCATCTTGTCCGCGGAAAGAGGCTCCCCTCTTTCTACCGTCTCATGAGAGAACTTTTCAAACTCGGCGAACATCGTCTGACGGAAAAGAGTCGTGCGAATCATGTCGATGTAGTAACTCAACAGATACACGCGTTCTTTCCCCGTGGCGGTCTTAAGAAGATGCTTTATGAGCAAAACTTCGTTGACCGTGCTGGCGATCTCCGCGACGAAGATGACGTAATCTGCCTTTTCGTAGCACTGGGTCTTGT
>JAFVAC010000117.1 GCA_017476265.1 Clostridia bacterium | reverse complement strand
GGCGGCTCCGCTTTTTCGGTCTACGACCGTGAGAGGGGAAGATATACGGACTATCCGAGTCTTCGGATCGAGATCCCGGACGGGAGCAAGGAAGACTACGAAGAGGCGGGGTATCCGAGTTCGGCGCTAAAGACCGTCGCCGTGACGGAAGAAGTACATTGAGGAAAATAAACAAAGGAGCAAGTTTTATGGACGTTTTATTGATCGGATCGAGAGGGCGTGAGCACGCCATCGCGCTGCAACTGAAAAAAGACCCCCGCGTCAATAACATCTTTTGCATCCCCGGCAACGGGGGCTTGGCGGGAATAGCCACCTGCATCAAGATGTCGGTGACGGAGTTCGAGGGGATCGTGGACTTTTTGGACGCCAACCCCAACATCGGTCTGACGATCATCTCGCCGGACGAGTCGCTCGCGGGCGGGCTCGCGGATATTCTGAACGAGCGCGGACATCGAGCCTTCGGTCCCTCGGCGGAACCCGCCAAACTGGAGAGCGACAAGTCCTACGCGCGTTCGCTGTGCAAAAAATACGGCATACCTTCGCCGGACTTCAAGATCTTTAACGATTACAACAAAGCCAAGCGTTATGCCTCCAAGCATCCGATGCCACTGGTCGTCAAGACCAACGGTCGCACCGCCGGCAAGGGCGTCTTCTTCTGTCGGAACCAGAGAGAGGCGGAGAACGCTCTCTACGACGTCATGATCGCAGAGCTCTTCGGATCCGCCGGCAAAGTCGTGGACATCGAGGAATACCTCGACGGGAGGAACGTGGTCGTCATGGCGATCACCGATGGCGAGACCGTCCTGTCGCTTCCCGCGGTCAAAGTGTATAAGAGGGTCTTTGACAAGGACCTCGGCATGAGTACCGCCGGAATGGGCGGGTACGTCCCCGCGGAAGGGTACACGGATGAGATCGCAGATCGGGTCAAGAATGAGATCATACTTCCCACCGTGCGCGCGCTCAAAGAGGAAGGACACCCTTACAAGGGCGTATTGTCCTGCAGTCTTCTTATGACCGAAGAGGGACCCAAGGTCGTCGATTACGTCGTTCGGTTCTGCGACGTGGAGAGTCAGATCTTGATCCCGATGATAGAGACGCCCCTGTTGGACGTCTTTAACGCCGTCATAGACGGGACGCTGAAAGACGTGGAACTGAAACTTCTTTCGTCTTCCGCCGTCTGCGTCGTCATAACGTCGGGGGGATATCCCTTGGAGTACGAAAAGGGCGTCAAAATCAACGTGGGCGACACCGACGACACCGTACAGGTCTATCACGCCGGCACGAGGCTCACCGACGGAGAGCTTCGCACAAGCGGCGGTCGAGTTATGGGGATCGTCAGTATCGGGGAGACGAAGGCGGAATGCGCCGACAACGTGTACAAAAACGTCACCAAGATCTCTTTCGACGGAATGCACTATCGCAAAGATATCGCAAGAGATTAGTCCATTCGCAGCATAACGCGACCGCAAATCGCATAAGAATAGATATCGGAGCGGAAGAGACGACAAAGAGTCCTTCCTTTCGACGGAAATCGTCATAATCCCACTCCGAAATTCCGTTATTATGCTGAGGTAAACGATGTTCATTGTCGTCAAGCGGTCCAAAATCATCCTCGCGGTCATCCTGATCGCCGTGCTCGTCCTTGCGGGCGTACTGACTTACGGAGGAGTCACTCTATCGGAAAAGGCACTCGCAGCCAAACGTCTCTTGCCCGTCTACGGCGTAGATCGGTCGGACGGCGCGGTGGCGCTCTCTTTCGACGCGGCGTGGGGGAGCGACAAGACGGAGAAGATACTGGATATTCTGGACGCCTATCACGCAAAAGCAACCTTCTTTTTGACGGGTTTTTGGGTGGACGACAACGAGGATCTCGTGAAAGAGATCGCCTCCCGCGGACACACCGTGGCAAACCACAGCGAAAATCATAAGCACATGAACGCGCTCTCCGGGACGGAAAAGCGGTCGGAGATCGAAAGCGTAGAGGAAAAAATCGAAGCGATACTGGGGGAGAGACCGAAGTTTTTCCGCGCTCCCTTCGGCGAGTACGACGACAGCCTCATCACGCTCCTCGGAGCGCTCAAAATGCAGTGCGTACAGTGGACGGTGGATAGTCTGGACTGGAAGGGACTGTCGGGCAGGGAGATTGCCGAAAGGATCCTGTCCAAAGTGAAGAGCGGCAGCATCGTCCTATGCCACAACAACAGCGACCACATACTGGAAGCGTTGCCGCTGGTCCTCTTGGGACTGAAAAACAAAGGACTCAGGACAGTGACGATGGACGAAATGATCGACTCGACAGACTTTTCGATCGACAACAACGGCATCCTCAAGAGCGTCGGATAAATACGGTATTGGAGTACGGAGTATGAACTACGAACTGATGAACAACAACGTTGCCACCCTTTGCGGCGTAGTCGCGACAGAGCCGGTTTTTTCGCACGAGATGTACGGCGAAGGATTTTATGAGTCTGTCATTATTGTGCCGAGACTGTCCGATTCGGTAGACAAAATTCCCTTTACGGTATCCGAAAGACTGCTTGTAGATGGACAGATCGCCGAAGGCAATACGGTCACTTTGGTCGGACAGCTAAGAAGTTATAACAAGATCACGGACGGAAAGAGCAAGCTTTTATTGACCCTGTTTGTACGCGACGTGGTCGAAAACGACGAGGAGCAGAACCCCAACGTCATCGACGTGACCGGGTACGTCTGCAAGCCGCCCGTGTACCGCATGACGCCCTTCAAGCGGGAGATATGCGATATCCTTCTTGCGGTCAATCGCGCCTACAACAAGTCCGACTATCTGCCCTGTATCGCGTGGGGGAGGAACGCGCGCTACGTCAAAGAAGCGGCGGTCGGGACCAAACTGACGATCAACGGCAGGATCCAATCGCGCGAGTATCAAAAGGTCTTAGAAGACGGCACGACGGAAACACGCGTAGCCTACGAAGTCTCCGTCAATCGAATATCCGACGAGGAATAATTTTTTTTACGAGGCGAAAACAACGCCTCGTTTTTTTACAACAAAAAAAGAGGGGCGCCTACTCGACCGATTCGGCATAAGCCGTCATTCCGACCGTCCCCCGTCCTCCTGACCGAGCGTAGCCCTCCTCGTCATCCTGACCGAGCGTAGCGAGTGGAAGGATCTCGGGGATGTTTCGACTCCACTGCGTTCCGCTCAACATGACGCGTCAGCGCCGTCATC
>JAFVAC010000116.1 GCA_017476265.1 Clostridia bacterium | reverse complement strand
GGAAGATATCATGAATTGCGGTTTTGGTAAAACTGCATTATGGATAATAAATTATCTCGGCTCCTTCGACGTATGGTCGATGGAGCCGCTTCCATAATGGAGCATTTGTTAAAATGCGAGAATTCACGGGGCGCATACGCCCCAATTCATGACGCATAAAGCGTCAATTCACGTCGCCTTGCGACAATTCATTGGGGTGGGAAAAACGACGTTTCTTCCCGCCCCTTTTAATAATTTGACGCGCCGTTTTTTCCGATCACGCCTCGGGCACGTCGCTTTCGGCGCCTTCGATATAGCCGTCTAACGCTTCGATCTCCTCGCGCGTTGCGTACGGTATCGAACCTCTGTCGTCACCAGGTTCGGTCCCTTCTTCGGTCAGATAGACGCCGAAAGCGGCATATGCTCCCGACAAATACGCGTTGTCGCCGAAGTACTTCTTCTCCACGTCTTCGTCCGCCAAACGCTTCGTCGTGCCGCCGACGACACAGCCGACGTTTCCGCCCTCTCCCACAGTGAGGGTCCCCACCGAAAAGTTGTTTTTCACGGTCGTCCCGGCGTACCCGCTCGAGTCTTCGCCGAAGATCCGTTCTCCCGCGTATCCGACGACGCCGCCGAGATAGGTCTTTTCGACGCCGATCGCCGTGACCGCCCCATCGAAGACCGACCCTGTGACCGCGCCGGGATAGTAGTACCACCCCGAGATCTCCACGCCGAGACACCCCACAAGACCGCCCGCATAGACGACCGTGCCACCGACCGACAGATTCCCTTCCGCCCGACTCGAGGAAACGCTCATCGCGGTGTATCCGACAAGACCGCCCGCATTGACGACCTCCGCGCCCTCCGCGGTGACGTCGCACGACGCAATCGCATTGGAGACCGAACCGTTCGCTCTGCCGACCATCCCGCCGATAAAAATCTCTTTACTCTCCGTCGCGACGGTCATTTTAACGGAACAAACGCACCCGTCGCACGCCGACGAAATCGCCGTCAGACCGCCGGCATAGTGATAGGGGACTTTCCCCTCCGCTCGTATCTCTCCTTCGCTTTGGCAGGAGGAAAAACTGCTGTTGTTGCCGTTGGCGCAGACCCCGCCGACAGCGGAGTAGGAGTCGCCGTAGGTGCAGTCCGCGACGAATAAAGAAATTTTCGCGCCCGCCACGTTGACGCTGCCCGAGACCAACGTCCCGCTCGCCAATGCGACCACGCCCGCGGACAAAGCGGTGATCTTTTTGCACTCCGACTGCACTTCGCCCGCGTTCTCGCATCCGGAGATCGAGGGGGAAGAAAAGGTCGCCGACCCGCGGGAGGACAGGGCGCACACACCGCCGGCGTAGGTCACGCACTCCACGCTCTTTGCGGAGACTTTGCCGCTGTTTTTGCAATCGACGACGGCGCCGCTCTCGTTGGCGACGACGACCCCGCCGCTCTCCGCCACCGAAAACTTCGTATTCTCATCGAACTCTTTTTCACTGTCGAAATCGGACTCGACTCCGATATTTCCCTCGTTTTCACACTCGCGCACCGCAGCGGTGGAGTAGTAGCCGGAAGCGTTTTTCAAGACCACCCCGGCGCAGAGCGGAGACCACCCTTGTGCGTCGGTCGTCTGCGTGATCGAAGCGGTATTCTTGTCCCGATACAACAGATACGCGTTTTGCATACACACGCCCGCGAGATCGCAATCGACCGAAGAGATCTTCCCCTCGACCACGCAGTCCCGCACGACGCGGTTGTTTTCGGTGACCACCCCGGCAAAGGACGCGCTCGCGGCGACGTCCCCCGCTATCTCCAATGCATACGCCACCCGACAAGAGGTTATATATCCCGTCGTCTCGGAAACGGCGGTGTTTTCCAAAGCGACCCCGGCAAGAAAGGTCTCCCCGCCGCTATCTTTTGCGACCACGGTCATTTTGCCGGAGACAGTCAAAGAGACGTTCTCGATGACGCCGTTGTTCTTCCCGACCAAAAAGGCAAAGTCCTCGTCCTTTTCCCACGTCCCGGACGCAACGAACGAGACGTCCTTGATCGTCCCCCTCAGGGTGGAAAAGAGCGTCTTGTCCCCCGAAATCGTTATCGTGTGCCCCTGTCCGTCCAGCGTACAGTTATGTTCTTCTACGCCAAACTTTTCCGGCAATACAAGGTCGTCGATCAAGCGATACGACTTGTCGGACGAGAAGTCGATCTCGTCAATACTTCTCACTTCCGTGACGACGTCGCTCGGCGTAGGATTTACGGGAATATCGGGCACCACAGGGTCGATTTCGGGCTCCGAATATTGTGTTTCCACGCCGATAAAGGGGTGAAATACGTTGACGACGAAGGGGGTGGATACGAGTATGGCGACGACAAGTGCGACAGACAGGGCTGACCAAAGGATCTTTTTCTTTTTCGCGCCCGACATCGGAGGCGACTTGACGATCATCTTGTCCTTATCGAAGCGCACTTCCGATCCGTACTTGATCGCGTACAGCGATTGCATGCGCGCTTTCTGCGCGCCGGAGGGATGGGCGTAAGCAAAAAGCCTTTTTGCCTTGTTCGTCTCGCCCAAAACAAGGAGCGCCTCTAGCGGAGAGAGGACTTCCGCCCGGTACAGGCGGAGCGCTTTGCCGGCTACGGACGCGAATTTCGGAGACAGCTCGGGCAGTTCGGGCAACTCTTCCCACGCGTTTTTTCCGATATACTCCTCTTCGCAAAGCGCGGATATCTTTTTTGCGCCGAACAGATAGCAGACGGACAGCACGGGAAAGCGCCCCCACCTGACGGAGCCGACCGTCTCGTCGGCAAGATCGAGGTAACGCTTTACGTCGTCGTTTTTTATCGCGTCGAACAGCTCTCTTTGGCGAAAATAATCCATTCTTTTACTTCTTGACCTTTACTTTTCGGGACGCCGCCCACTTGTCTAAGATGGTGAAGATGTATTCCTCGTTGACGCGTTCGCCCTCTACGGTATTGCGCAAGGTCTCCGTCGTCTCTCTGAAGGCGTGTATCAGCTCTTTGACCGTCTTGTTCTGTTCGGCAAGAGCGGCGCTCATCGCCTCGTTTTCCCGACGGATCTCCTCGATCCGCTTGCCGTTTTCGGTGAGGACGGCGGCTACGTCGCGGTTGATGAATTCGCTCACCCTCTCCACGTTCTGATTGTATTTTTCCAGCGACTTCTGGAGATCTTTGACGTTGTAGGAGACTTTCTTTTCGTTGACGATCTTGTCCAGCCGTGCCAGTTGCTCCTCGGCGGCTCTCTCCATCTCGTCGATACTTTTGAGTCTCTGTTCGATCGCGGAGAACTTTTCCGTCATATCGGAGACCGCCTGTCCGTATCGAACGCCGGACTTGGAAAACTCGTCTATCTTCTCGGTCAACTCCCGACTGCTCTTCGCCTGCGTGGACAAACTGGCATAGATCTTTTCCAACTGCGCCTTGGTCTCCCCGGAGAAGGTCCGATCCAGCCTTTCCACGTCCGCGCGGATCCCGCCGTACGCGTCCACGACGGAGCGGAGGTTCTCTTGCAACGGGGTCAGGACGTCCCGGTATGCCACGAAGGCGTCAATCAGTTCTTGCAGTTCTTTCAACTCTTTCGGTTCGGTCATTTTTTACTCCTTTGGCTCTTGAGCGCCGATAATAACTCTCTTTGCGACCGCCCTATCTCTTTGGCGTCCGCGCGCAACGTCTCTATGACGATATCCTTGGCAACGGGATTGTCCGCCACCAACGGGAAAAAGCGGACTACGCCGTAGTCGAGGTTCCTTCCACCGTCCCGACAGGCGTCGATCAGCGGCAGGACCTCTTCGTCCCCCGACAGGCGGAACATATCTTTAGCGAGTTCGTCGTAGCCTCTCTTCCAGTACTCCGTGCCCGCGCCGCGATAGTCGCCGGACCGGACAAAAGTCTCTTCCACATAGATCTTTGTCCGCTCTCGGGTCCGCAAGTCCTCATCCGAGAGACGATCGGCGGTGAAATAGGCGTTCTCGTACTGTTCCGACGCGACGAACTGTTTGATACGCTCGACGAGTTCGTCGTCGTCCAATTCCATCTTGCCGACCGCCTTTGACAGCGTCTCTGCCGCGACGGAGGGCGTCTCGGTCAAAAAACAGCTCTTGAAAAGGTCGTTAAAATACTCGTTTTTTTCTCTCTCCGCGACGTACAAATAACGACGCGCGCGAGTCACCCCGACGTAAAAAAGGTTGTAGTAATATCGGAAGACGGAGTTCTCGTCGGCGGTCTTGCGGTTGAGGACCATATTGGTCAGATACGCCCACTTGTCGGCGGAGTCGGACAGGACGTCCACAAGTACGACGGCGTTCCTTTCCAGTCCCTTCGCCTCGGCGACGGTCAGGATCTCCACGTTTTTGATCGACTTACGCAAAAGTTCCTTCTTCCTTTCCGAAGAGACCACGATGGTCAGGTCCTCGAATCGCCTTTTTGAAAGTTCCTTCATAAAGTCCCCTTCGACGTAGACCGCCGCACAATCCGTCCCATCGTCCACCGTCTGCCCTCTCAGTACAAAGCTGTGCGTCCCGAATCGTTTTATATTGAGGTCGCCTATCCTCTCGACGATCTTCTCCACGCTCTTGACGTTGCGATAGTTGTGCTTGAGTTCCGCCACGCCGGTGACTTCGCCGTACAACAGACGCTTCAGATAAGAGAAGGAAAAGTAGCTCGGATTGATCATCTGTTGCGCGTCGCCCACGCAGAAGAGTTTGAGACACAACTTTCGGATCAGATACAGATTGACTTGCGTGAAGTCCTGCGTCTCGTCCACGATCCCCACCGTATAGCGATAGTCGCCCGTCTCGGCAAGGAGGGCTCTCGACAAGCCGTTGTTGTCCAGATATCCCTTGGTTGCGAGGTACTTGGCGTAGTCTACGGCGATGTTGTAGATCGCCTCGCACTCCGCGCGAGAAAAGCTGTCTTTCCGAAGATCATAATACTCCGATCGATCGAGCATATCCGACGGTGAATTCGGATCGTACTTGCCGTAGATCATGCCGTAGATCTCCTTGTAGACGATCTCGTTCGACAGTCCCTTGACTCGCTCGAAGAGTCCGCTCGACCGCCCGGAGGTTGCGTATTCCGTCAAAAAGGTCCTCTCGTCGGCGAGTTTTGCCCTGCCGTGTCCCACCGCGTACAAGTCTTCGATCAGATAGTAATCCACCTGCTCGTCAAAGAACTTCACCAATCGGTCCAATTCCGCCGCGATATACTCGTCGGTCTCGAAAGCAAGCGGCACGCCGAGGTGCTTTTCCACCGCCTTTTGATGGTCGGCGTCCAAAAAGACGACGTCGCCTCGAACATATTCCTCGACGAATCGCTTGACGTTGTTCCTGATCACGTTGACGCGTCTTTTCGTCTCCAAAAGAAGCCCGCGCGAGAAGGTCGTGTACAACACTCTCCCCCGATAGCCCCTGCACCCGCAATAGGCGATCTTTTCTATACAGAGGTTGGTCTTGCCGCTGCCGGCGACCCCTTGCACGAGAATGTTTTTGTCCTCGGTCTGCAAAATGGACCGCTGATAGGGCGACAGGAGCGGGAAGTGTATTTTGTCGTCGAAGCGGACCCGATAGAGTTTGTTCTCCTCGCCCTCCACCGGTACGTCCGACACCTCGACAAGAGTACAGTCGAAGGTCTCGTTCTTTTCCAAAAAGTCGCTCACGTGGCGGTCGTTGGTGCGATCCGATTTGTCCGTGGACAAGAACTTATAAAACACAAGGTCCCTTTCGGTCGTAGACGGGTTGTCTCCCCCGAAGCGGAAAAACAGACTGATCGAACCGTCGAAAACTTTCACCATCACCGACTCGGGTCCGCGTTTTTGTATCCGCGCAAAGAAGATCCCCTCGGCGATCTTGCCGACCAGAGCCTCTATCGACAGGATCTTTTTGGTCCTACGCAAAAAGCTCTCGGTCATATACGCCGACCGATCGGAGGACAAAACCGTCTTTTTTTGCGTGCGGACGACTCTCTCCACCTATCCCTCCTTGTGTAGTAAAAGTTCTTCTATATATCGCTTTGCGGTATCCGGACTCATCGGATAGGGATACCGACCGAGCCTTTCATCAAAGACGGTCTTGTCCTTTGGCGAGAGGTCGATCGAGCCGCGTATCTTTTCTTGCATCCGCCTCTCGTCGTCTTTGCGGACGCGCTCGCTCTCCCAAAAAGACTCGGACAATTTTTTCTTGATAAGGTCGAGCGCACGACGCTTGTTTTGTAGCTGCGATCGCTCGTCCCGACACACGACGGTCGTCCCCGTAGGGACGTGGACCACCCGCACGGCGGAGGAGACCTTGTTGACGTTCTGCCCGCCGGCGCCGTCGGATCGGAAAGTCGTCACGCGGAATTGTCCCTCGGGATATTCCGGCGGAGAAAAGCGTTGTATCGCCGTGATGAAAAAGCGAGCGGCTCTCCCCTCTCCGTCCCGGACCTTGTGTCGCCCGATGAGTTTCAGCCCGATCTCCACGGCGCGATTTCCTTCCACAATGGCAAGACACTCGTCCTTGCTTATTTTGACGATCTTGCCGTCGCCCTCGCCTTGGTACAGATGCGGCAGCAGGGAGACAAAAAAATCCTTCACCGCAAAAAAGTCCTCTTCTCTCTCGGCGCGGACGCGGTACTCTACCGACTCCTTCTGTCCGTCTTGCGCGAAAAGTTTGTTCCTGATTTCCACCGCTTTTTCGTACAGTCTCTCCCGTTCGGCAAGGAAAAGTTCTTCTTCCTCCGCCTCCGGCGTTATATTCTCCAACCGTTCATACTCCTCCGCGACCGAAGCGAGTTCTTCCGCCAGATCTCTTTCCGCATAGAGGCGATTGTATTCCGACAGAAGTTGCAGGTAATACCCCTTGTCGGCTTGTATCTCGGGATATTCCAACTTCTCCGCCAGTTCGCGGAGCTTTTCCCGGTCGCCGTAGCCGGACGGGAGGGTCAAAAACAACTCTTTCATTGCGCCCGTCCCATACCGAGGAGCAAAAAGTAATAGTCCGCCATCTCGCGCGGAGGCGTCTTGCAGCCGTCGATCTTCATCCACCAAAGAACCAACTCCATCAGACTGGTCACGGCGTGATTTTTTACGATCTCCTCGGGCACGTTCAACCCCTCCGGGGGACAATAGCCCCGCTCGAAGGACATATCGAGGTGCCGTCTCAGATCGTCAAGAAAAATATCGTGACTCTCCGAGGCGAGAATGCCCGAAATGACGCCCTTGTCCTCGTACAGGTGGCACAAAAGATGTACGATCCTATGCAAAAAGTCCTTTTCGTGCGAAAAGTCGTGGTGCTTTTCGGCGGATAGCGTCTCGGCGTTGACGTGGGCAAAGATCCCGGCGGAAATGGACCGAAGGACTTCTTCCTTGTTTTTGTAGTGATCGTAAAAAGTCGCCCGGGCGACGTCGGCGCGGTCAATGACGTCCTGAATGGATATCTCCGAATAGCTCTTTTCGCAAATAAGTTCGGAAAAAGCGGCTTTGATTGCCCGCTCCGTGCGTGATTTTCTTCTGTCCAAAACTTCCTCCTCCGTCCAAAACCGAACGGCTTATTCGTTTTCATATTTATTATATAATTATTTGTTGTTTTTTTCAATAGATTAGCGCAGTGTTGACGAACAAAAATGCTTATGCTATAATAAATCGAACAAAAAATAATTTTTGTCCGAAATCTTATAGAAAGGAAAGAATCATTCGGGAGCTATGGATAGCGAAGCGACCCACCGCCTGTACCGAAAAAAGAAAGCGAGGAGTCTGTATATCATCTTCGGTCTTGCCGTCCTCACGGCGGTTCTTTTTCTCGTATCCGTCGTCGTCGGGCAGTCCGGTATGCGCTTCTCCACCGCCGTCAAGGCGCTGTTTGGCGTGGGCGAAGGAAAGGACGTGCGCATCGTGCAGTACGTTCGTCTCCCCCGCGTCCTCGCCGCCGTAGTGGTCGGGTTCGGACTGGCGATCTCCGGGCACGTCATGCAGACCACTTTGCAGAATCCGCTCGCCTCTCCTTCTACGCTCGGCGTCAGCAACGCGGCTGTCTTCGGCGCCAATCTCGCCATCGTCCTCGGCGCAGGCACCTTTGCCGGCACCGCCGGCAACGTCCTCAACGTCAACGACCCCTACGTCGTCGCTCTCTCCGCCTTCGTCTTCTCCTTCGGGACGGTATTATTCGTCCTCTTCATCGCCAAGTTCCGGCGATTTTCTCCCGTTACGGTCGTTCTGTTGGGGGTGGCTTTCGGGGCGCTCTTCGGCGCCCTGACCACCCTCGTACAATACCTCTCCGACGATCAGGTCCTCGCCGCGGCGGTCTACTGGAGTTTCGGCGACCTCTCT
Organism: Clostridia bacterium; assembly: GCA_017476265.1. GTDB lineage: Bacteria > Bacillota > Clostridia > Christensenellales > DTU072 > CAG-1782. Next base: position 34,296 of record JAFVAC010000116.1, on the reverse strand, counting down.
CGCGCAAGCTACCTCAAGATATCGTTGATCGCCGGGTGCGTTTTGCCCTCCTTTATCGTCTTCTTCCTCTTCGGCTGGCGCTATAACGCGCTATCTGCCGGAGACGAGACGGCGCGGTCTCTCGGCGTTCGCCTCAGCGCGTTGCGACTTGTCTCCTTGCTCCTCGCCTCTCTTATCACCGCCGTCAGCGTTTCTTTCGTCGGGGTGATCGGATTCGTCGGGATCGTCTGCCCGCAGCTCATGAAGCGTTTCGTCGGGTCGGACTCCCGATACCTTCTGCCGGCGTCCGGGTTCGCCGGGGCGTCCTTGCTCCTCTTGTCCGATATGATCGCCCGTGTGATCGTGCCGGGCATGAACCTGCCGGTAGGGGCGGTCACCGCCATAATCGGCGCGCCGTTTTTCGTCTACATCCTGCTACGGAGGGAAAAATGAGCCTGCTCACCGTGACCGATCTGTCCTATTCTTACGGCAAAAAGCCCGCTCTTGACGGGATCAACCTGACTTTGGAGGAAGGCAGCGTCAACGTGCTCCTCGGCAACAACGGCTCCGGCAAGTCCACCCTTCTCAAATTGATCGCCGGGATCCTGAAAACGAAGAAGGGAAAACTCACTCTGCTTGACAAAGACGTAAAGGAATACTCCTTACGCGAATACGCCCGCTTGGTCTCCTACGTCCCTCAGGCGCCGACTTTCGACTCCTCCACCGTCGTGGACGCCGTCCTAGTCGGCAGACTCCCGAACTTCACCGCGCCCAAAGACGCCGACTACGAAAAGGTCTACGAATCTTTAGACGCCCTTGCCATTTCTCATCTTGCCTTGGAAAACGTCAAAGACCTCTCCGGAGGGGAGAGACAAAAGGTCGCCTTATGCCGGGCGTTATGCAATTCTTCCCGTCTCGTCCTCTTGGACGAACCGACCAACAATCTCGACATAAAAAGCAAGTATGGGGTCCTCAACACGATGAAAAAGCTGTCCGAACAAGGCATATGTGTGCTGACAAGCATGCATGACCTCAACGAGTCTTTGGACGTGGGAGACCGCTATTTTCTTCTGTCAAAGCACCGACTGGTCGGCGCGGGCGACAGGAGTGTTTTGACCGAGTCGCTTTTAAGCGAGGTCTACGGAATGGATTTCGAGACCGTCCGACACAGTGACAAAATACACTTTCATATAAAGGAGAAAAAGCTATGAAAAAATCACGCCTTTTACTATCCCTTATCGCGATCATGCTCCTTGTGGCAACCGTGATGACGTTGTTTGCCTGCGGCAACGAGTCTTCGACCGCGCCCGCCGATCCGACGCCTATCGCGCCCGGAGAAGGGACCATCGGCGGCACCGATACCGATCTGACCGTGACCGACCTCGCCGGAAGGACGTTGCTTCTGAATCGCGACAAGATCCAAAAGGTCGTATGCGTGGGCGCCGGCTCCCTCCGTCTGTACTCCTACGTTGCCGATCTCGCCAAAATAATCGCCGTAGAGGATATTGAAAAGACCCGCACGACGGGCAGAGTCTCCTACCGCGCCTACCAGATCGCCAACGAGGAACTCTTTGCCACCCTCCCGAGTGCCGGCGTGGGCGGACCGCAAGCGCAGATCCTCAATAAAGAACGCTTGACCGAACTTTCCCCCGACGTCGTCTTCTCCTGTCTGTCTTTGACCGCGGACGAACTGCTCGACGCCGAGCGCGCCATCGGCTGCCCCATCGTCACGCTGAAATACGGTCCGCAGAAGGCTTTTTCCGAAGAACTGTTGCAGTCTCTGGAGTTGATCGGCAAAGTCATGAAAACGGAGGTCCGCGCGACCGAAGTCGTAGACTATATCAAGAGTCTGAAAGCCGATCTCGCCACGATAGCGCAAGGAAAAACGAGCGCAAAGATCTACCTCGGCTGCAACAGCAACTGGGGGATGAAAGGTTTCTTGTCCACTTCCAAGAACTACCCCATCTTCACCGTCAGTGGCATCGCCAACGTGATGGACGGAGATACTATGGTCGTCTCCTCCGACGGATATGCCGATCTGGAAGCGGTCGTCTCCTCCGACGCCGACAAGATCATCCTCGACGCGGGCGGTCTCGCCGTCTTTAAGGGCGAGTATGAAGAGGTCGGCGGGCACCTGTCCTCCACTCTTGCCGAAATGAAAGCGTTCGCCGACAAAGAGGTCTACCTGATGATGCCCAACAACGCTTATGACGCCAACGTGGAGACCTGTTTTATCAACGCCTACTTCGCTCTGAACGTCGCCTACGAACTGGACATAGATATTCGCGCCAAAGCCGAAGAGATCACGTCCTTTTTCTTGCATAAATCCCTCTATGACGATATCGTGACCTACGGCGGGTATCAAAAACTGGACCTGCCCGACGTCTGGCCGACGAAATAATCGACTGAAAGACCCGTCATTCGTTGATAATCGCAACAAAATATGCTACTATACAAGTGAAAACGATTTTTCGTCTTCACTTGTTTTTTTTGGGAGGAACCATGAAAAAATCTTTGATCAAAAAATACGCTCGCCTGGTCATAAGACGGGGCGTCAACTTACAAAAAGGACAGGACGTCCTCATACGCGCCAACGTGGACCAGGGAGAATTCGTCACCTACGTCGTGGAAGAAGCCTACAAAGCCGGCGCAAGAAAGGTGGAGATCGACTGGGTCTCCCCCTCTAAAGTCCTCGTCTCAAACGTCAAGCACCAGTCGATCAAGACGCTGACCACGATCGATGACTGGAAAGTCGCGCGTATGAAACATATGAGCGACATATTGCCCGCCTTTATCTATATAGAATCCGACCCCAGTGACGCCCTGAAGGGTATGGATCAGAAAAAAGCCGCCGCCGCGCAACAAGCCAATTACAAAATTATGAAAGAGTACATCGAAAAGATGGAGAACAAATACCAGTGGGTCATCGTGGGCGTACCGAGCAAGGCTTGGGCAAAAGAGGTATTCCCCGAACTGTCCACGGCAAAAGCGGTGGAAAAACTCTGGGAGAACATCCTTTTCACCTCCCGCGTGACCGACGACCCGATAGCGGAATGGGAAAGACACGACAAAGAGTTGAGCGAACACTGCGACTATCTGAACGGTCTCGGACTTGTCGGTCTCGAATACAAAAACGCGGCGGGGACGGACTTTTCGGTAGAGCTCTCCGACGAAGTCGTATGGCGCGGAGGACAGGACGTGAGTATAAGCGGGATCCGATTCGACTCCAATATCCCCACCGAAGAGGTCTTCACCTCGCCCATTAAGGGCAAAGCCGAAGGAAAGGTCGTCGCCACGAAGCCTCTTTGCTACAACGGCGAACTGATCGAGAACTTCTACTTCGTTTTCCGCGAAGGAAAGGTGGTGGAAGCGCACGCCGAAAAAAACGACGCGCTGCTGCAACAGATGCTGGACATGGACGAGAACGCCCGCTACCTCGGCGAATGCGCTTTGGTACCCTTCGAGTCGCCGATCAACCAAACCGGCGTGCTGTTTTACAACACGCTCTACGATGAAAACGCCTCCTGCCATCTCGCCCTCGGACGCGGATTCACCGACAGCGTGAAGGACTTCGAAAAGAAGACCAAAGAGGACTTCGATCGGATCGGCATCAACGACAGCATGATCCACGAGGACTTCATGATCGGCAGCCGCGACCTGTCCGTCATAGGAACCACCCGGGACGGAATAAAGGTCAAGATCTTTGAAAACGGCACCTGGGCGGAGCGGACGTGAACTTCTTTTGTAAGCTCCGCGACCTCCTCTACCCGAGAGGGCTGACCTGCAACGGTTGCGGAGCCGAACTGAACGACGACGAACGGAAATACTCCCTCTGCAAAAAATGCGCCGGAAAAATCTTCGACGAAGGGGACGTCTACTTCGGCGAACGGTACGCACGGAGCCTTATGATCGACGGCTATCCCGACGTGACCGCGCGGGCGTGTTTCCGATACGAAAACGTCGTCCGAAAGTACGTCATCGACTACAAAGACGCCGACAAGACCTACCTGTGCGACTATATGGCGCTGCATCTGACCGAACTGTACGAAAGGGTGGGGCTTAGCTCCGACGTCGTCGCCTACGTCCCTACCTCTCCGAAGAATCGGAAAAGGCGCGGCTACGACGCGATGAAGATCGTCGCGGAAGCCTTCGCAAAAAGGACCGGGCTTCCCGTTTGTCACGACTTATTCCGAAAAGACGGCGTCGACCAAAATCAAATCTCCATAGACGAGCGCGGCGAAAACGTAAAAAACAAGTTCTTATTCCGTGATAAGATCGACGGCAGAGTCCTTCTTCTGGACGACGTGGTCACCACCGGTGCCACCGCCGAAGAGTGCGCGAGATCGCTTTTATCCCACGGCGCCAAAGAGGTCTCCGTCCTCAGCTTCGGTATGGCGGGACTGAAAAAAGATCAGTGACCCGATAGCTCTTCCGAAAGCGCGCACCACTCTTCCGTCAATTCTTCCTGCTCGTACTTCAGTGCGTCGATCTCTTCTTGCGTAGCGATGATCGATTTATAGTCGGAGTAGACTTGCGGGTCCTTCAGTTTTTCCTCTCCGCGTGCGATCTCTTGTTCGACAAAAGACAGTCTCTCCTCGATCTTTTTCAATCGCTTTTCTTTCCGGGCTCTGTCCTTGAGCGGCGTGGAAAAACCTTTTTGGGTCTCCTTATTTTCCGTTTTGGAATCCTTGATCGCCTTTTCCGCCTGCTCTTTCTCGCTCTGACGGAGTTCGTACTCCGCATAGCCGTACGTTTGATACGACGCTCCGTCCGCCGTAAAGACCAGGAGTCTATCCGCGACCTTGTTGACCAAGTATCGGTCGTGGGAGACGACGATGACGGTGCCCTCGTACTCGCAGAGCATATTTTCCAAAGTCTCCTTGCCCACGATGTCCATATGGTTGGTCGGTTCGTCCAAAATAAGGACGTTGGGGCGACGCTTGAAGATCTTGCATAGAGCCAAGCGCACGCGCTCCCCGCCGGAGAGGTCGCACACTCGCTTATCGACCTCTTCTCCGCTGAACAAGAATCCGCCGAGCGCGGTGCGGACTTCGGTCTCAGTCAACTGCGGAAAGTCCGTCCAAAAGTCCTCTTTGACCGACCAATCGCCGACGTACTCCACCGTCTTTTGCGAAAAGTACCCGATCTCCGTCCGCACGCCGAAAGAAAAGGTGCCGGATAGCGCCGGGATCTCCCCGACGAGGGTCTTGACGAAAGTGGACTTGCCGACGCCGTTGTCTCCGATGACGGCGAGCTTCTGCCCACGGGACAGAGTCAAAGTGACCGAAGCGAGCGGGCGATCGTATCCGACGACGAGGTCTTTTACCGTAAGCACCTCTTTGACGCTCTCGGTCTTGGGCTGAAAGTGCGTGCGGAAGGTCTTCAGGTCGTACCGATCCGGCGCGTCTCCCGCCGCCTTCAGTCGTTCGACCAGTTTGATCTTCGACTGCACCATCGCCGCCTTGGTCGCCTTGTATCGGAACCGCTCTATGACGACGTTGAGTCGGGCGATCTCCGCCCTTCGGTACTCGTAGTCCTTCCGTCTCCTTTCGTACTCTATGCGCTTTTGTCGCTCGAAGTCGGAATAGTTCCCTTTATAGGCGTGGGTCTCTCCGTATTCGATCTCGTACACGCGATCGACCGTCCTTTCGACGAACATTCTGTCGTGCGAGACCATCACGACGGCGGACTTGTAGCTCTTGACGTAGCTCTCCAGCCACTTCACCGCGCCAAGATCGAGGTGATTGGTCGGCTCGTCCAAAAGAAGCACGTCCGGGTGGGACAGGAGGAGTTTTGCAAAGGCGATCTTGGTCCGCTGCCCTCCCGAGAACTCTTTCAGTCTTTTTGTCCTGTCCGCTTCCGAAAAGCCGAACTGCTTGAGCATGGCGGAGTATTCCTTTTGGTAAGTATACCCGCCGGCGTTTTCATAGCGCTCCTGCAAAGTGGAGTAGGCGGAGACGACCTTGTCGTCCGTCCTCGTCTCCATTTGAGTCAAAAGGTCCTGCATGCGCTGTTCCATCTCGATCAGCGGAGAAAAGACGGTGAGTATCTCCTCTATCAGAGTCCTCTCCTCGTCGGGAAAGGCGATCTGCTTGAGATATCCGATGACGGGGCAGTCGGCTACGGTGACCGAAAAGGGCGCGTCTCCCGTGCCCTCTTCCAGAGGGACCTCGCCGGCGACGGCGCGCAATAAAGTTGTCTTGCCCGACCCATTCCTGCCGACGACGGCGATCTTCTCCCGATCGTGTATCTCGAAGTCTATCCGCTCCAGAATGGTATCCGCGCCGAAAGATACGGCGCCGTTCGTTATCTTAAAAAGCATTCTTCTCCCCGTAAAAATCCGATCTCAAAAAGCCTGCCGCAACAGACTCTATCCCCAAAAGTCCGTCACCTTGGACTTGTTCTTCTTCAAGAGGTCCCGCAAGAGAGAATAGCGCTTGGCGGTATAGTCGTTGGCGACCATTTTTTTCAAGCACTCCTCCTCCCCGACGATGACGACCATCTTTTTGGCGCGCGTGACGGCGGTGTATAAAAGATTCCGCGTCATGATCATATAGTTCGCGCCCGACAATGCCACGATCACCACCGGAAACTCGCTCCCCTGCGACTTGTGTACGCTCACGCAGTACGCCAGACTCAACTCGTCTAGATCCGCGTCGGTGTAGGATATGAGTTTGCCGTCGTCAAAGACCACTTCAATCCGATCGCTCCGCACGGCGGTGATGATCCCGATGTCCCCGTTGAAGACTCCGCTCCCCATCTCGCCCGTGTCCGACTTCTGCCACTCGGCGCAATAGTTGTTGACGGTCTGCATCACTTTGTCTCCCACGCGGAAGACGCTGTTTTTGTACTTGTATTCCGCGCCGTCCGGGTTGAGCGCACGCTGAAGTTCTTGATTCAGATTGTCCACGCCGACTAAGCCTTTTTTGACCGGCGTCAATATCTGTATGTCGTACGGATCGACGTGTGCGAATTTCGGAATGCGCGACTTTATCATCCCAATGACCGTATTTACTATATCCATTTGGTCACTTTTATAGCTGATAAAGAAATCTTTCCTGTTGTCCGTGACGGGCATGAGCCCCTTGTTGATACGGTGCGCGTTGGTGACGATGTAGCCCTCTTCTTGACGGTATATCTCGGTCAGATACACCACGTTTATTTCGTTCGAGGCGATGATATCGGAGAGGATATTGCCGCAGGAGACGCTGGGTAATTGATCCTTGTCTCCGACAAGAACGAGCCTCGTCCCGCGCGAGATCGCCCTCAACAAGCCGTGGAAGACAAAGATGTCCGCCATGGATATTTCGTCCACGATGACGACGTCCGCGGTCAAAGGGTTCTTTTCCGTCTTTTCAAAACCGCCCGCATTGGAAAAGTCCACGCCCAGAAGCCTGTGGATGGTCTTGCTTTCCGATCCGGTCATTTCGGTCATACGCTTGCTGGCTCTGCCCGTCGGCGCGCAGAGGACGATCTCTTTGCGTCTCCTCTCCGCTATGCTGACGATCGCCTTGATGATGGTCGTCTTGCCCGTGCCCGGTCCGCCCGTGATCACCGTCACGCCGGAGGAAAAGACGCTCTTGATCGCCTCTCTCTGCTGCGGATGGAAGGCAATATCGCAGGTCTTTTCGTACTGCTCCAGTTCGCTCTCCGGGTCAATATGCCAGTCGTCCGCGCCGTCCTTCAAAAGCAAAAGTTTGGTCGCAATGGCATTCTCTGTGCGGTAATTTATATCCGAAGAGATCAGCTCTTGCCCGTCCACCTCCGTCCTCTTGAGTCCGAAGACGTGCTCGACCTCTTCCTCGACCTCCGATCGGTCGATATCCATCAATTTCGCCGCGGAATCCACCAGCAAGTTTTTGGGAAGGCAGGTGTGTCCGCCCCGTGCGCCCGCTTCCGAAAGGGCGTGCAAAATGCCCGCCTTGATGCGGAACTGGCTGTGCCGGTCCACTCCCATCTTGTCCGCGATCTTGTCCGCGGTCAAAAAGCCTACGCCCTCGATCTTCTCGACGAGGATATAGGGATTGTTTTGAACGACGGACTCCGTCGCCTCGCCGAACTCTTTGTATATCTTGAGCGCGAGCCCCATACTGACGTCGTACCTCTGCAAAAAGAAGAGGGCGTCCTTCATATTCTTCGTCTCGCGGTAACTTTCCAAGATCTCGGCGAGTTTTTTTCGGCCGATGCCGGAGACCTCGCGCAGTCTTTGCGGTTCGTTTTCCAGTATCTCCAGCGTCTTTGTCCCGAACTTCCGCACGATCTGCACGGCGAGTTTTTCTCCCACGCCCTTGAAAAGTCCGCTCGCAAGGTACTTTAAGATCCCCTCCGCATCGGACGGCTGAGAGAGTTTTACCTCCTCGACGACAAACTGCTCGCCGAACTTGGCGTTCTTTTTGAAGTCCCCGGTCAGTTCCAGAGCCTCCCCGACCGAGACGTACGGAAAAATACCGACGGCGGTAAAATAGTCGTCGTCGGTAGCAAAATTAAGCACGGTATAGCCGTTGTCTTCGTTGACGAATATGACGTCCTCTACCGTGCCGTTGACTTTCATGAATTTACAGATACTTTTTCAGAGCGTCCACTTTGTCGAGCTTTTCCCACGCGTAAGAGGGATCGCCGAAGTGTCCGTAGCTCGACGTCACGGCATACTGCGGCGCGTTGAGCCCCAAGTTTTCGATGATGGCTCTCGGTCGGAAGTCAAAGACCTCTTTGACCGCTCTGCCGATCGCCTCGTCGGAGATCCTGCCGGTGCCGAACGCGTCTATGCTGATCGAGACGGGATTCGCCTTTCCGATGGCGTAAGCGACCTGTATCTCGCACTTCTTGCACAGTCCCGCCGCGACCAGATTTTTGGCGACGTAACGAGCGTAGTAAGTCGCGCTGCGGTCCACTTTCGTCGGGTCCTTGCCCGAGAACGACCCGCCGCCGTGCGGAATGAAGCCACCGTAGGTGTCCACGATGATCTTTCTTCCCGTCAGACCGGAATCGCCCTTGGGTCCGCCGACGACGAATCTGCCCGTCGGATTGATATAATACTTGGTATTTTCATCCAAAAGATCGGCAGGGATCGTGGCCTTAATGACCTTTTCCATCATGTCTTGACGCAAGTCCTCCAAAGTCACGGTATCGTCGTGCTGGGTGCTGAGGACCACGGCGTCTACGCGACGGACCTTGTCTCCGTCGTACTCCACTGTGACTTGGGCTTTGCCGTCGGGACGAAGATACTTGATCTCCCCGCTCTTTCTGATCTCGGCGAGCTTTTTGCAGAGTTTGTGACTAAGGACGATGGCGGTAGGCATATACTCTTCGGTCTCGTCGGTCGCAAACCCGAACATCAATCCCTGGTCGCCGGCGCCGTTCAGATCATAGACGTCTCCGCCCTCGCGGTACTCTATGCTGTCGTCCACGCCCATTGCAATGTCGGGGGACTGCGTGTTCAGGAGGAGTTTTATCTCCAGCGTATCGGCGTCGAAGCCATATTCCTTTTTGTCGTATCCGATCTCTCTCACCGCGTCACGGGCGATCTTTTCCACGTCGATCTTCGCCGTAGTGGATATCTCCCCCATGATCAGCAGAAAATTTTCGGTGCAGCAGCACTCGCACGCCACACGCGCGTCCTTGTCTTGCGCTAAAATGGCGTCCAAAATGGAGTCGCTGACCCGGTCGCAGACCTTGTCGGGATGCCCTTCGGTGACGCTTTCAGAAGTAAAAAGTCTGTACATAATGTTGTTTTCTCCGCTTGTTATTTTGTCGTTTTTCGCGTTCTGTGTGCGAATTTCGGTATTTTTAGATCAAAAAGTCTTTGACAGAAGAGCCAAAGACTTTTCGGACCTATCGTAGTCGGTCGGTCGGGAGGAGATTATTCTTCCTCGCCGTCCTCTTCATCCTCTTCGTAGTTGACTTCCTCAAACTTGTCTTCGGTCAACGCATACTTCGAGACTTCGTTGTTGACCAAAGTCACGTTCCTGTACTGCTTCATTCCCGTACCTGCGGGGATGAGTTTGCCGATGATGACGTTCTCTTTCAAGCCGAGCAGGTGATCGGTCTTGCTCTTGATCGCCGCGTCGGTCAATACCCTTGCCGTCTCCTGGAAGGACGCCGCCGACAAGAAGCTCTCGGTGGCAAGAGCCGCCTTGCTGATACCGAGGAGTACTCTGGTCGCCGTAGCGGGGATGCCGCCGGCTTCGAGCGCCTTCTCGTTCGCCTCCTCCAGTCTGGACACGTCAACCAGCTCGTTGAGAAGAAGGTCGGTGTCGTTGGGGGCGCTGATGCGGACCTTGCGGAGCATCTGACGGACGATGACTTCGATGTGCTTGTCGTTGATGTGGACGCCGTTGGTACGGTACGCCGCCTGGATCTCTCGGATCATCATCTCCTGGACGCCCGTCACACCCTTGGTGCGGAGGATGTCCTGCGGATTGACCGAGCCGACAAAGAGCGGATCGCCCGCCTCGATGGCTTGACCGTCCTTGACGAGAAGTTTCGCACCGAACGGGATCTTGTAGTCGAAGGACAGATCGCCGACACCCTTCACGTTGACGGTACGATTGACGCCGTCTTCGGTGATGGTGACCTTACCTTTGATATCGGCGACCATTGCTTCACCCTTCGGCCTGCGCGCTTCGACAAGCTCGGTGACACGCGGAAGACCTTGCGTGATGTCCGCGCTGGACGCGACGCCGCCGGTGTGGAAGGTACGCATCGTAAGCTGAGTACCCGGCTCACCGATGGACTGCGCGGCGATGATACCGACAGCCTCGCCAATCTTGACGGGATTGTAGCTCGACATATTGGCGCCGTAGCACTTGCTGCAGACGCCCTGCTTGCAGCGACAGGACAAAATACTGCGAATGCGGAGTTCTTTAATGCCCGCCTTCTTGACCTGTTCCGCTTGTTCTTCCGTGACCATTTGATCCGCTTCGACAATGACTTCGCCGGTAGCGGGATCGACGATGGGAGCCACGGTATAGCGACCGATCAGTCTCTCGGAGACCTCTTCGATGATGCTGCCGCCCGCGTCCACAAGGTCTCTGACCAGAGTGCCTTTGGTGTCGCCGCAGTCCTCTTCGCGGACGATGACGTCCTGCGAGACGTCCACCAACCTACGGGTCAGATAACCGGAGTCTGCGGTCTTCAGAGCGGTGTCCGCGCCACCCTTACGGGCGCCGTGCGAGGAGATGAAGTACTCCAAGACCGACAAGCCTTCACGGAAGGAGGACTTGACCGGGATCTCGATGACCTTACCGGTCGGGTCGTTCATAAGACCGCGCATACCGGACAGCTGTTTGATCTGTTGCATGCTACCACGCGCGCCGGAGTCCGCCATCATCCAGATCGGGTTCATCTTGTCGAACTGTTTGAAGTTGTTCTCCAGGTCTTTTGCGACGGCGTCGGTGGTCTTTTGCCAAATATCGACGACTTCGTTGTATCTCTCCTCATCGGTGATAAGACCGCGATTGTAGTTCTTTTCTACCTTCAGGACCTGTCCTTCGGCGTCGGCGAGGATCTGCTTCTTGTCGCCGGGAATCTTCATATCGAAGACGCTGGTCGTGATAGCGCCGATGGTGCTGTACTTATAGCCGAGGTGCTTGATGTTGTCGAGGACCACGGCGGTGCCGGTGGCACCCTTGGTCTTGAAGCAACGCTCTACGATCTGCGACAACTGCTTCTTTTTGACAATGAAGTCGATCTCGAGATCCAGCATCTGCTCCGGCGTCTCTCTGGGCACGAACCCGAGGTCTTGCGGAATGGCTTCGTTAAAGATGATCTTGCCTACGGTGCAGGGGACGATCTTCTTGTAGACCATACCGTCGATCTCCTTGCTCATACGCACGTTGATGCGGGACTGGAGCTCGATATCCTTGACTTGGTATGCCATTTTGGCTTCGTTGGTATCCTTAAAGTACCTTCCTTCGCCTTTGGCCCCCGGCTTCTCCTGTGTGAGATAGTAGGAGCCGAGGATCATATCCTGCGTCGGGCTGACGATCGGCTTGCCGTCCGAAAGCTTCAGGATGTTGTTCGTAGCGAGCATCAAAATACGCGCTTCCGCCTGCGCCTCGATGGACAGCGGGACGTGCACAGCCATCTGGTCTCCGTCGAAGTCGGCGTTGAATGCCGGGCAGACGAGCGGGTGCAGTTTGATCGCTCTGCCCTCGACAAGGACCGGCTCAAAGGCCTGGATACCCAGTCTGTGAAGGGTAGGCGCACGGTTCAGGAGGACGGGATGGTCTTTGATGACCTCTTCCAGTACGTCCCAAACGTACGGCTTGACTCTCTCGACTGCGCGCTTGGCGCTCTTAATATTGTGGCAGAGCTCTTTGTCCACGAGTTTGCGGAAGACGAAGGGCTTGAAAAGTTCCAGAGCCATTTCCTTCGGGAGACCGCACTGGTACATCTTCAGTTCCGGTCCTACGACGATGACCGAACGACCCGAGTAGTCGACGCGCTTGCCGAGCAGGTTCTGACGGAAGCGACCTTGCTTACCGCGGAGCATATCGGACAGCGACTTGAAGCTTCTTCCGCTGGGTCCGGTGACAGGCTTGCCGTGGCGACCGTTGTCGATCAAGGCGTCCACCGCCTCCTGCAACATACGCTTCTCGTTGCGGACGACGATATCGGGCGCGCCCGACTCAATCATCTTCTTGAGACGATTGTTTCTGTTGATGACCCTTCTGTACAGATCGTTGAGGTCGCTGGTTGCGAATCTGCCGCCATCCAACTGGACCATAGGACGGAGTTCAGGCGGGATCACGGGCAGGACGTCCAGGATCATCCACTCGGGGCGGTTGCCCGACTTGCGGAACGCTTCGATGATCTCCAGTCTCTTCGCCACGCGGACTTTCTTCAGTCCTTGCGCCTCGGCGAGCTCTTCCTGCAACTCTTTGCTCTCTTTCTCGAGGTCGATCTCCTGCAAGAGGACCTTGAGACTCTCCGCACCCATACCGGCGACGAAGCTGTTCGGTCCGAACTCTTCTACGGCGGCTTGGTACTCGTCATCCTTTATGACTTGTTTTTTGACAAAGTTGGTCGTGCCGGGGTCGATGACGACGAACGCGGCGAAGTAGATCACCTGTTCGACGTGCTTGGGGCTCATATTGAGGACCGTGCTGATACGGCTGGGCACCCCGCGGAAGTACCAGATGTGACTGACCGGAGCGGCGAGCTCGATGTGCCCCATACGCTCACGACGGACCTTGCTCTTGGTGACCTCTACGCCGCACTTGTCGCACACGATACCCTTGTAGCGGATGCGCTTGTACTTGCCGCAGTGGCACTCGTAGTCCTTGGTCGGCCCAAAGATGCGCTCGCAGAAGAGACCGTCTCTCTCCGGCTTCTGCGTGCGATAGTTGATGGTCTCGGGCTTCGTGACCTCACCGTGAGACCACTCTCTTATTTTGTCCGGAGACGCTATGCTGATCTGAATGGAATCGAAGTTATTGATCTCTATCATATCGATCACCTCTCTTATATATCGTCGTCGTCAAAACCGTTGTCGTTGACGCCGAAGGCACCCATATCCGCCAGGAGGTCTTCGGTGGAGATGTCCTCTCCGTCGTCATCGTCATCGTCGTCATCGTCGCCTTGAACGGCACCGTACAGTCCGGCAAGTCGATCGAAGACGTCTCCGCCCTCGTCCGCTTCGTCGTCCTCATACAAGGTGTCCTTCTCGGGCGCGGCGTCGCCAAGGAGCTGGCTCAGCGCGTCGTCCAGATTGGTGACGTTGTCCAGATTGATGTCGGCAGGCTCCTCTTCCGGTTCGGCGATAGCCGGTCCTTCGTCGGCGTCGTCGTAGTTCTCGGGGAGCAAGATCTCTTCGTCGCCCTCGCTGAAGAGCTTGACATCCAGACCAAGGGACTGCATCTCTTTTTTAAGGACCTTGAAGGCTTCCGGAATGCCCGGCTCAGCGGTCACGGTCGCTTTGATGATGCTGTCGAATATCTTCTGTCTGCCCATAATGTCGTCCGACTTGACGGTCAGGATCTCTTGCAGAATGTGGCTTGCGCCATACGCTTCCAGCGCCCAAACCTCCATTTCGCCGAAGCGCTGTCCGCCGAACTGCGCCTTGCCGCCCAGAGGTTGCTGCGTGACCAAGCTGTACGGGCCTACGCTTCTTGCGTGGATCTTGTCGTCGACCAAGTGGATCAGTTTCAGCATATACATATAGCCGACGGTGACCTTGTTCTCGAACGGTTCGCCCGTCCTGCCGTCAAAGAGCTGAACTTTGCCGTCGGCGGGGAGGTTGTTCTTCTCGAACAGTTCCTTGATGTCGTTTTCGGTGGCTCCGTCGAAGACCGGCGTCGCTACCTTGATGCCGAGCATGTTGGCGACCAAGCCCAAGTGTACCTCGAGGACCTGACCGATGTTCATACGGCTCGGGACGCCCAAAGGATTGAGTACGATCTGCAGAGGCGTTCCGTCCGCCATAAAGGGCATATCCTCTTTGGGCAAAACGCGGGAGATGACGCCCTTGTTTCCGTGGCGTCCCGCCATCTTGTCGCCGACGGATATCTTACGCTTTTGCGCGATGTATACGCGGACCAGCTTGTTGACACCGGGGTTCAGTTCGTCCTTGTTCTCTTTTGTGAAGATCTTGACGTCCACGACGATACAGCCTTCACCGTGCGGCACCTTCAGGGAGACGTCCCTGACCTCTCTGGACTTTTCACCGAAGATGGCGCGCAAGAGACGCTCTTCCGGAGTCAGTTCGGTCTCGCCCTTCGGGGTGACCTTGCCGACCAGATAGTCTCCGCTGCCGACTTCCGCGCCGACCATGACGATACCGTCTTCATCGAGGTTCTTCAACAGGTCCTCCGAGACGTTCGGGATGTCGCGGGTGATCTGCTCCTCGCCCAGTTTGGTGTCGCGGGCTTCCAGCTCGTACTTCTCGATGTGGATGGTGGTGAAGACGTCGTGCTTGACCAGTTCCTCGGAGATGAGGATAGCGTCTTCGTAGTTGTAGCCCTCCCAGGTCATAAATCCGATCAAGATGTTCCTGCCGAGAGCGAGTTCGCCGTTCTGCGTGGCGGGTCCGTCGGCAAGTACCGCGCCGGCGGGCACTCTTTCACCCTTGTTCACGATCGGGCGCTGATTGATGCAGGTGCCCTGGTTGCTACGGGTGAACTTTTGCAGTTCGTACACGTCCTCTTCCCCGTCGTCTGTCTCGATGACGATCTCGTCGGCGGAGACGGACTTGACCACGCCCGCGTTTTTCGCGATGACGCACACGCCGGAGTCGTAAGCCACTTTGTACTCCATGCCGGTACCCACGATAGGCGCCTCCGGACGGAGCAGAGGCACAGCCTGACGCTGCATGTTACTGCCCATCAACGCGCGGTTCGCGTCGTCGTTCTCCAGGAAGGGAATAAGGCTGGTCGCTACCGAGACGAGCTGTTTCGGATCGACGTCCATATAGTCTACCTGCGCGACCGGGTACTCCTTGATGTCGTCGCGGAAGCGGCAGGTGATACGCTGATTGACGAAGCGGCTCTCCTCGTTGAGGGGCTCGTTCGCTTGCGCCACGACGTACTTGTCCTCTTCGTCCGCCGTCAGATAATCGACGTGATCGGTCACGACGCCCGTCGCCTTGTCCACCTTGCGGTACGGCGCTTCGATAAAGCCGTACTCGTTGATCCTCGCGTAGGAAGACAGCGAGGTGATCAAACCGATGTTCTGTCCTTCAGGCGTCTCGATCGGGCACATACGTCCGTAGTGGGAGTGGTGCACGTCGCGGAACTCAAAGCCGGCGAGCTCTCTTTTTAAGCCTCCCGGTCCGAGGGCGGACAGCTTTCTCTTGTGCGTCAATTCGGCGATTGGGTTGGGTTGGTCCATGAACTGGGACAACTGGCTCGACCCGAAGAATTCTCTTATCGCGCTGGACACCGGGCGGATGTTGACCAAAGACTTCGGCGTGGCTTCGGCAAGGTCTTGCACGATGCTCATCCTCTCTTTGATGACTCTTTCCAGTCTCGACATACCGATGCGGAAGTGGTTGTGGAGCAGCTCGCCCACGCTGCGAACTCTTCTGTTCGCCAAGTGGTCGATGTTGTCGCACGGATAGAATCCGTAGCGCATGGAGAGATTGTAGTTGACGGTGGCGACCACGTCGTCTACCGTGATGTGCTTGACGACCAGTTCGTCCTTGTTCGCCACGCACGCCTTCTTCAACGCCTCCATATCTTCGCCGAATTGCTCCAAAAGTTCGGCAAGCTTCGGATAGTAGACCTTCTCTTTGATCCCGAGGTCTCTCGGGTTGACGTCGATGTAGGCGGCGAGGTCTACGGTGTTGTTACCGATGACCTTGAACTCCCCTTCGTCCGGCGTGACGACGTAGACCACGTTGACGCCGGCGTTCTGGATCTCCCACGCCTTTTCGTGATCGACTACCTCTCCCTTTTCGGCGAGGATCTCACCGTCCGGGCTCACGACGTCGCGCGCAAGGGTCAATTTCTCGATACGCTCCGCGATCGACAGCTTCTTGTTGTACTTGTATCTGCCGACGTGCGTCACGTCATAACGACGCGCGTCGAAGAAGATGTTGTTGGCGAGGATCTCGACGCCGTTCTCGGTCGGGACTTCACCCGGACGCAGACGACGATACAGCTCGACTTTGGCGCTCTTGACGTCCTTGGCTTCGTCCTTTTGGGCGGTCGCAACGATCATCGGATCGTTGTCGAACAGCTCGAACAGCTCTTCGTCGGTGCCGTAGCCGAGGGCTCTCAAAAGCACCGTCGCGGTGATCTTTCTCGTGCGGTCCACGCGTACGCTCAAGACGTTGGTCGCGTCTTGCTCGAACTCCAACCACGCGCCCCTGTTCGGGATCACGGTCGTAAAGAAGCGGGGTACGCCGTTCTTGTCCAGTTCACTCTTGGTGTAGACGCCCGGGGAGCGGACCAGCTGGGATACGACGACTCTCTCGGCACCGTTGATGATAAAGGTCCCCGTCTCGGTCATCTTGGGGATGTCCCCCATAAAGACGGTGTCCTCTTTGATCTCGCCGGTGTCCTTTATGGTGACTCTCACGCGCACCTTCAGGGGCGAAGTGTAGGTCACGTCGCGCTCTTTGCACTCCTTTATCGTGTACTTGCAGGTACCGTCAAGGACGTGGTCCAAAAACTCAAGCTGCAGTTTACCGCTGTAGTCGGTAATCGGAGAAAAGTCTTGAAAAACGTCTTTGATGCCCTCGTTGATAAAGGTTTCGTAGGAGTTTCTCTGTACTTCAATCAAATAGGGCATGTCGAGGATATGCTTGATCTTGCTGAAAGTATATCTCTCGGTATTGCCGCACTTAATCTTGTGGATTTTTTGAGACATCGCATTGCTCCTTGTAAAAAAATTCGGTCAAAATCGCAAGTGTCCCCCATCCCCAAAACTTTCTCGTTTTCGGGCTCAGGGCAGACTGCTATACAATATTTAGACATTATAGCATTATAACGCGACTTGTCAACTTTGTCAACGATTTTTTCACTTGCATTTAAAAAATGCCACATCAAAATGTAGCCAATGACGATACAAAAACACAAGAATAAAACGTTTTTACAAAACCCCCGAAACTCCAAAAAAATTTTGACGCAACATCCCAAAAGAATCAAGGTCTCCGGCATAAAAAAAGAAGGTCTTGTTTTACCTTCTTTACATAAATTTCATCTTCTTATTTTATTTCCGACTACCGATAAGATACTCAACGAATTCTCTTACCGCTCCTTCTCCGCCTTTGTTTTTACAGACATAAGTCGCTATTGATTTTATTTCGTCAACAGCGTCCATTGGGCAGCCTCTTTCTTTGCACACGAGCATACAATCGTAATCATTCATATCGTCCCCGATATAAGCGCAATTCTCAAAAGACGCCTCTTTTTCTCTCAATAAGTTCTCCAACGTACTTATTTTGTTGTCACATCCTTGAAACAAATACTTAATACTCAATTCATTGGCTCTATATTGAACTATCTTTGAGTTGCGACCGGTAATGATCACCGGTTCAATACCGTATCGGGGTAAAAGTTGATTGATTGCATAACCGTCTTTAACGCTAAAAGACTTATAGACTTCTCCCTCATCCCCGATATTGATCTTGCCATCGGTCAAAGTTCCATCGACATCCATGATAAGGAATTGAATTTTATTCTTCATAAAGCATCTCTTTGTATATTGAAGGAGTTAAAAACAAAACTTCACAATGATCGCCCACAGTCGATACAAAATCCTTAAACAAATGAAACACTTCTTGATTTATTGTATCAAACTCAGAAGCATGTCTTTCATTAAAAAAGCTCTCATCAAAATAATTATTCTTCGTATCTTTTCTATACCCATCAAACCCTGCTAAGGCTATGGATTTTACGCCAATTATTTTTAGTAGATTTAAAAGCATGATCGTTGAATTATCAAACATTTTATATCTTCTATCTATAAGCCTATCGTATGAGATTTGTATTTCCCCATATTTTGGTTTTACATTTGATACTGCAACAATTCTTTGGGGATCATTGATTAAATTGGCGTCATATCGTTTCTTATTCGCAAAGAAAGAATATGCTTCTCCAAATTCATCGGTAATAAAATTCACGCAAATGGTCACCGGAGATTTTTCTTTTTTATATTTTAGAATCGTTTCCTTGTGCGTTCTTAATGTGGCCCCCGGTGCTAGCACTAAAATATCTTGTCCCTCGAATAATTGTCGCAAAAGGCTAAAAGACGCGGAATCGTCTACGTTCATTGCACTATATTCAATATACTTGCGTTCTATATTATCATATTTATATGTTTGCCGCGTTTCTTCATCTATCATCGAAAGAATATTTTTTATATCCTTATTGCCCAACCTAAACTTCTCTGTCAAATAAATAATATTGTTAGGGTGCGATTTATAAATGCCACCCATAAAAGCCGGTATTGAATAACCCCATGTATGATTCTTTTTAAAAGCAAACGTAAAATCGTCGATTAAATCCAAGATACCATCAAAATCATAATCGTATTTTTTTTCATGAATTAAATAATCTGCTATAAGCTCTAAATTTAAATTCCCGGCACATTTACCCATTCCCTCAAGAGTAGCGTCTATAATAATACGCCTATTCCCTTCTTCGCTAAGTCGAATGGCTTCTTGTGCTAAAGCAAAAGCCATTTGGCGATTATTGTGGGTATGAAAATCTATTTTTATATTTTCATCCAAATGGGAATCTACTACAGAATAAATTCTGTCTATATCATTCAAGAACATTGCCCCATAGGTATCGACGATACCGAATGCATCCGGTTTTACAATGTTGATTTCGCTCAGTACATCGATTAGTTCTTCTTCTGTGTAACCTAAAGAATTGACTCCTTGAATAAACAATTTATAGCCCTTTTCTTGAACTATTTTGAAGCATTTTTTTACGTCTTCCCAATCGTTTAAATAATTTTTCTTGGTAAATCCGACTCGTATCCCATCAACAGATTTGCCATCGCACTCATCTAAAGTATTGAAATCAAACATCCCGTAATCGATGAATGCAACAAATTGAGTATAATCTTTTTTATGTTCTAAAAACTTTTCTATTTGTTTTACTGAAGTAAAAAAAGTGCTCCCCCCATTGTAGTTAACTTTCCTCGAATCTCTTAAAAAACCAACTTCAACGTAATTCAGCTTAGCAAGAGAAAGGCGACTTATGACGCTCGTTACTTCATAATCTGAAAATTTGCAATCTACGATTCTTCCGCCGTCTCTCAACGTGCAATCCAGCAATTCAATGTTTTTCATTTTGATTATTCAAATATTTTGCGACTATTTTTGCAAATTCAAAATCTTCCGCCGTATCTATGTCTATCGCCTCAAACTGATCTATCTCGTAGATAAAAGGTTTATTCCCTATCCTTTGATGCAATTCCGTAAATACTTTTTTAGTAAAAATAAAGAAAGCTCCCGTTTCCATATAAACAGGCTCTAAGTCTTGTGTCCTTACGATATTCTTCATATCATAATTGAACGGTTTCCCTTGGTACCACATATAGTCTTGTAATGCAACCGCACTAAAAGCAGAGTCATACTCTCCGCTCTTAACCTTTTCTAAGGCATTCTGTATCGACGCTGCCTTCGTAAATGGTTGCGTTACATGCGTTAGTATATATATATCCGCATCTACGTCTTTAACAAATTGTTCTATAATGTCTAATACCTTTACCAAGAATCCATCTAACCTGGGATCTCTTTTCTTAAATTGAAGATCTCCAACTAAATACGGTTTTATTGCTTCATCGCTACAATAAACATATTTTTCATCAATTGTGTCTATTTTTGCTACTGTTTGAAATAAATAGTCGCAAACGGGTCTACCGTCTAATGGCAAAAGATTTTTGCCCGGCAACCTTTGGTTATTAAGTTTAATAGGAATAAACAATGCAGTTTTCATTTTATTTTCTCAAAACCTCCTCTAAAGACACTCTTGGGAATACTTCCAACATCCCGCCACGAGTTGAATTAAATATCTTGACGCCTTTTTTCTTGGCGAACTCCGCCGCCGCCTTATACCCCTCAATACTTAACGCTAAAGCATCCGGAAGCCATCCGGCGGAAATTTTGACCTTAT
This sequence comes from Clostridia bacterium, assembly GCA_017476265.1. Taxonomy (GTDB): domain Bacteria; phylum Bacillota; class Clostridia; order Christensenellales; family DTU072; genus CAG-1782. The sequence goes on along the minus strand of JAFVAC010000116.1, from coordinate 13,747 downwards.
CATCGGGCATCTCAATGAAGTGTATCTGAGAGCCGGAATAATTACAATCGGCACCAATAATATATATTTCTTTAAATCCTAAGTAAATCGCTACTTGTATCGCAAAGTTTGTGACAGTATAAGCGTCATACGCACATACTGATAAATCATCACTAAACAAAATGTCTTTCGCTTTAACTCTGTTTTGGTAATGATTGGCGTAATCTACTAGACAATATATTTCTTTTCCCGTTTTATTCTTTGGATCGACTCGATAGTGGAGAAACGATTCTTCCTTACACAACATTTTCCCAGGGAAACTGGTAGTCCTTAAAAATTCTCCAAAAGCGAAATAATCAACCATAGCATAATAGGTTGGTCTCCAGTCTGTCTTTTCATAGGCTTTCACAATGCTATTAACACCTATAGTTATTTCATCTTTTAATAATTCCAAATCCTCTATTGTTAAAGACGGACCTGTACAAGTAATAAAACATCTTTTACCCTCTTGAGAATTCTTTAGAGCTGCTATTTTTTTCATCTCATCCGAATACCGATGCCATCGCTTCAGTTTCCGTCGACGCGCTATCATTTTGTGCATTTCCGGATCTGATTCTAAAGTCCAAGCTTTCGGTCTTCTCTTCTTATTTTCCGAATCATTTTTCTCCCGCAAAAAGATAGCTTTAGCTTTTGAATAATCTCCATTATTTCTAATACACAAAACAGCCTTATTCTTTATCGCCGAATAAATTTCGGGATTGACTTTTAATAATTCTTTGTCAAAATCAAACAACTCTCTTTGCGCCGCTTCATCATCCGGAGAAAGAAAATAGATTTCGTACTGCCTCTCCGCTTTCCACACCATATCCGGGAACAGATGGTTATAGACATTTTTCCCAAAATCTTTTTTCTTGTCATTGAAATATCTGCTTATGCTCAAAACTATATGATAACGATGCTTTCTATGCTTAATAAAAGAAGCGTCCTCTACACTTTGCCCTTCGCGCTCCAATCGATACATATATAGATATCTATCTATGGGCAAAACGGTTTTTACATATGGCAAAGGATAAATATCATATTCCATATCGTCATAGAAAACTTTTTCCGAGAATTTTATATTATGTTCTTTTAATAATGCTGTTCTATAAGTTACAAAATGATATAGATATTGAGGCGCATAATCATATAAATCCCGATTAAAATCATATTCGTAATCATAGATGTTAATCTCTCGATTATCCTCTGACTTTACTTTTCCTTCCATGATCTCTCTTCGATTGTATACATTATTGCATCGCACATTAATCGTCTTGCCTGATTTTTCCAAGACTTTTCTGAAATTAGTAATGACCATATCAACATTGTGCTTCTTTAGATCGTTAATAACGTACACCAATGAATCCGTATCGACCCAATCATCAGCATCGATTGGACGATAGTACTTGCCCGTCGCCAACTCCAATCCCTTATTGAGCGCAGAACCATGTCCTCCGTTTTCTTTACTGATTAACTTAAATGTCTGCGGATAAAGCTTAACATATTCGGCTGCGATTTCCGCTGTCTTGTCTGCAGAACCATCATCAACTATGATAACTTCCAGATCATCCATAATCGTTTCGGCTATCATAGACTTTAACGTCTCTGCCAAGTACTTCTCCATATTATATGCCGGAATGGCGATCGTCAATATTTTTTCCATATCCCACCTTCTGCTTATATACCTAAATATTGGGTCCAAAAATCCCATTTGTATAGTTCTTTGATTCTAACTCTCCATTCTAAACCGACGAACTTCATCTTTTTCTTTATTTCTTTTTCGAGTAATAAACAATCCAAATAACAATACGCGGCTTTTAGTATGCTTTTCTTGTAAACTCTTTCTTTCTTCGTCGTCATATCGCAAATATATAAAGTTCTTGCTCTGTATGGATCGGAACCGGCTATGTCACAATTGCGCACGATATATTTTTTATTCGCAGGCAACGCATACATCTTTATTTTCTTTTTGCGCAACTCTTCCGGAGAAAGTTTCTTTGGGCTCTCCACCGGCGTTATATTCCTCAAATGCTCCAATGGCGCATCGACCCAATTGATATTATATTTAGCTAACTCTTTATTCAACTTGATCGGATTGACCTTTTTGAATTCGTCTATTCCTTTCAAAAAATCACGAATTGCACGACACGCAATCCTGGCTCTAGAGTAGTTATAGACAAAGATATCTGATCTAAAATTTCTTAACCATCTAATGGCATATTTTTCCAAATCGCAACTTCCGACGCTCGCCATTGAAATCAACTTGTTTCTCACGTCATAATAAACTATTGATGTATTTCTCATATTCGAACCATACGGGTGCCATACGCAAATACCGTTTAAGTTGACAAAATCAAATTGATTCCTTACGCCATATTCGACATCATCCATATGAATGAACAAAGGCAAAGGTAAATTATTCTTATCGATTTTGTCAAGCGGCATACAGCAAATACACCAAGCGTTGTAATTATTATCTTGTTGGACGTCGTTTGCCAATATATTCCTAATCGTAGTTAAATTCAAATTCTTATTTTTGAATTGTAACATCCCATTCGATAATAATCTCGCCCCATTTTCAAATTGTCTCTTCCTATCGCTCATAATGAGCATAGCCCCGCCAATAGCAATATCCTTATAAGCAGGTTTTATCAGCCTCAAAAAAGAATATAATCTATCGAAAATTGAAGTATCAAACGCAATGTCATCATCCATTAAAAGTATGTGTGTATATGCTTTTTCCTTTTTTCTCCTTAATACTTCCATTATACATCGTGTAAAACCACCGCTTCCACCATAATTTTTGTTTTTGAACACAAAAACATGAGGCTTCCTTAATGCTCTTAACGGCAACGTTCCACCATTATCGGAAATAAAAATGTCTATTTTATTAGTCAGTTGGGTCTCTTTGGAAAGAATATCTCTGTCGATTGCTCCTAAATTGCGGAAAATAAAATCTTCTCGATGATACGTACAGATGCCTACGGCAATTTTTACCGCAGGCAATTTTTTTTCTTCCACATTTGTGAAATAGCTTCCCCCATAGAAAACCGTTTCTTTTTTTGCTTTAATTTGAACATAAACCAAAGGACACTCGTTATATTCGTTCAAATTGAATTGTAATCTTATAGGTTGCTTTTCTTCCGATGAAAAAGTGCCCGCTACTAAATTGTCGCGCTTTCTACAAATAATATTTTTGTCGTTAATGTATGCGCCGCACAAATTTATCTCGCACTCGCCTTTCAATATCAGCGAAACCCATAGATTATCTATGCGCGTATACTTTTTCCATTTCGCCAATGAAAAAGCATTGAAATACGTATCCCCTTCCAAAATGTCGCCGGCGTTCAACACTATACCGGAAGGCTGGAATATGCATCCCTTTTTGAAATGATAATACATATCAATATCACGACATGTTTCAACATTTGGAAATAGTATTTTTTGTAGATTCATTTTTCTCCTCTTATTTTTGTTTTGTTATTGTTTTAAGCTTTACAAATAGTAGCCTTTCTCATTTAATCTTCCTGGGTAAAATTTTGGTAGTCCTTTGGCACACCAAATATTTCATCATCAATATCATAACAATTAATCTCCCTAGACCACGCAATATCTTTCCTTATTACTCTTGCCGGAATACCCGCAATAATGCAGTTGTTCGGATGCTTCTTCTTTACTAAAGCTCCAGCCCCTACAATTGAACCGCGACCAATATCACAATTTATAAGCGTTGCTCCGCGACCAACCCAAACGTGCGCCCCCACAACTAATTTCAGTTTTTGTTGAAATTTATTTAAATCGCTATTAATGTTTTCATTGCTTTTTAAATCATAAATCGAATGCCCATCGCCTACTTGCGCAACGATTCTATCTGCGAACATACAATCCTCTCCGATTACCATTTCTCCACCACTATATACCATTAAGCGATTTTCTGAACCAAATGTTGTCTTTCCCCCTATTCTTAATGTAGCCCCCCAGTAGCAACAAATAATAAAGCTTGCTCCGACTATACCGACTTTATCTTCCATCATAATTTTGCTTTGATCATATAAATCAATTGATAGTTGCCCGCATTGGTTACTTTCGCCCACAAATAAGTTTGCACCCTTACCCATTATTTTAAAGACATTTTTTCCATAGTGGCTTTCAATTTTGTTGTTAAAAATATCAAAAAACAATCCTTTTATGTCTCTTATCTGATACCGATAATATGCCATTGCGACTTTTTTCGCATTTGGGAAGAAACCATTTTTTGTAATAATTTGAATCAAATTCGTATCTCTGTAAACATGTGGGATTATGAAATAATATTCTTTTGATTTATTCCTATATGCACCTATTTCCGATTCCAATTTTTTTTCCGAAATATTTCGATCGTATTCTATCTTCTCGTCTATTTTAACATTAAACTTTTCCTTGATACCTTCCTCTATTATGGAAGATTGACCTATTAAAACTAATTTTTTTCCTTTTTTTATTCCATTCGCCAAGACATTTGTTAATAACAAATTTGAAATTTTTTTGTCAATAAATTGTTCTCTTTCGCTAAATAAGGTTTCATTTATTATATCCAATGGTTCATTCGCAATTGTTCCGTCAAGATGCGCACTTGCATATTTATAAAAACATTCAGCTAATTTGTATGTCCCGGAAGTATTATATGATAAATCATTAAATATTAGCTCGGGCATACATATCGTTTTTAATTTATAATTTGCATCTAGAAGCTTATAAACGTCTGACAAAAGATCATTTCTTGAAATAAGATCACTTAAATTTAAAGCCAGTTTCCACTGCCCTTCCTTGTCAAAATATTGATAAGGATAAAATGTTTTTACTAGTATTATACTTTTAGCATCAAATTCATGAATTAATAAATTCATAAACTTTTGAACATATTCAAATACAACATTTTTAGGAAGATTAGATATTGATAATACTTGTTCTTTCTCCGCTCCATAGTTCGCCGAGTTTAAATAATTATGTGACGTATAAACGATCTCTTGATCATTTTCTTTGTATATCTTTATCGGCAGAAAAATTTCTGCTAAATCTATCATTATATAATCTGGTTGCGCCTCTTTGATCTCCTTCAATACCGTTTTTCTAATATCTGAAATATACATTTTCTTTTGGTATGCATTTTCACAATCCAAATCATATTTTTCATAAATCTCTTTTGGAAATTCTTTGTTGAAAATTAACGAAATAGGATTTATACATGTGTATCTTCCAACATTCGTTATCTCTTTTTTTAAAGTCTCTTTTCCATAGATGATAATGTCATCTAAAAAATTTGTTCCAATCGTTGCAAATTTCATAGTATTATCCTCATTCTCCATTCTTTAACTCTGCTTATGTACTTTTATTTCCAAAAAAATATCTTCGATTACATAGGTATTTTAATTATACATCTATATAATTATTTTTGTCAATCTCCAAATAATTAATAGAACTGCCAAAAGTTTGTTGCCATTTTGAGATGGGTTTTTGATTATCCTTATTTCCTTTTGCTTCTTTGCTCGTCCTCCTGTCGTCGTCTTTGTACAGTCCGGCGTTGATACTTTTTGGGGGGAGGGCGTATACTACCTCTGTGGGCGGAGGGCGTATGCGATATTATTGCTGTATCGATATGAAGTGTTTTTATGCGTCGGTGGAGTGTGCGGACCTGGAAAAGGACCCGTTTTTGACCAATTTGGTCGTGGCGGACAAGTCGCGGGGCAAGAACGCTCTTTGTCTCGCCATCTCGCCCAAACTGAAGGCGGCGGGGATAAAAAACCGCTGTCGATTGTCCGACGTGCCCGACTACGGGGACCTGATCGTGGCGACGCCGAGGATGCGGCGATATATCGAGGTTTGCGCCGATATTTACGAACTGTATCTAACGTACTTTTCTCCCGACGACATTCACCAATACTCCATCGACGAGGCGTTCATCGATCTGACGGACTATCTGACGGTCTATGACATGACGCCGACGGCGATGGCGAAGTTCTTGCTCGATCGCATACAGGAAGTCGTCCACATCCCGGCGACGGCGGGAGTCGGGACCAATCTGTACCTTGCCAAGATCGCGCTCGACATCACCGCAAAGAAGGCGAAAGAGCGGGTGGCGTATCTGGACGAAGAGATCTTCCGCCGGACGCTTTGGACGCACGAGCCTTTGAGCGACTTTTGGGGGATCTCCCGCGGGATCTCCGCGCGATTGCGCAAGATCGGGGTGCCCAATCAGAAGGGCGTCACCGAGTGTCCGAAAGAGGTCCTATACAAAATTTTCGGCGTCAACGCCGAACTCCTCATCGACCATGCCTTTGGCAAAGAGTCCTGTCTCTTGTCCGACATCAAGGCGTACAAGAGCCGATCCCGATCCCTGTCCACTTCGCAGATACTGCCCTATGACTACACATATGCGCAGGCGCGCACGGTCTTATCGGAAATGGTGCTTGACGGGTGCCAGCGAATGATGCGCCGCGGCGTGGTCACCCACAGCGCCTCTCTCTACGTCGGCTATACGCACGACGACGCGTCGCCCGACGGGGGCACGGTGACCATGACCGAGACCACCGCCAACTTTTCCATCCTCTCCCACTACCTATTGACCCTCTACGACGACGTCGCCGATCGAACCACGCTCATCCGACGCTTAGGCATCTCCTTTAACGACGTCCGGGACGAGCGGTGTGAGAACTACGACCTCTTCACCGACGTCGACAAAGTGGAAAAGGAGAACCGCGCCGAGCGGACCGCTCTCCGCGTCAAGGACAAATTCGGCAAGAACGCCATCTTGCGCGCCGTCGACCTCAAAAAGGAAGGGACCACGATCGAAAGGAACGGTTTTATCGGAGGGCACAAGGCGTGAGACGAGAGGATCGGGCAAAACAATTTCTTCCGTTCGACGCGATGAAGGGATTGACCGAAGCGCTCCGGGAGCGAGAGGAAAAGGTCCTGCGACAGGAGAAAAAAGAACTTGACGAAGAAAAGATCGCCGCACTCGAAGCCACCCTGGGCGCACTCAAAAAAGGCGACCGTGTTGAGATCGTCTTTTTCCGGGAGGGAAAATACCTGACGAAGGCGGGCGTGGTCACGGAGTGCGACGTCGTATACCGACGCCTCGTATCGGAGCGGGAGGCGATATCTTTCGACGACCTCTACTCCGTCCGCGTCCTGTAAGAGCAGTCGTTCCTTCCCCTCCGAAAAAATTTTTTTAACGAATTTTTTCTTTTAAGTTCGTTTTAACTAACTCTTTTAGACTGTAGGTAACGAAACCGAAGGAGATACGAAAAAATGAAACGAAAAAGTAATGTTTTGCTTTCCGGTATATTATCCTTATTTTTAGTGGCGACGGTATTCACCGCCACCGCGTGCGGGTCCACCGCTACGACTGCCGCCTTAGACGCGGGATCCGGCGAGCAGACCGAGACGACCGCAACGGAGACCGAAACGACGACCGATACCTCCGAAGCGACCGAGACCGAGACGAGCGAGACCGCGGAGCAATACGTCGTCAACTTCGTCACCGACGAACACGTCACCGTCACCGTCTATCATACGCAGGACGTCACGGGAAGCGGCACGAAAAGCGCTTCCGCCGTCGCAAGAAGCGGCGACACGGGGGGGATCCTGACCGACGGGACCGGACAAGTCAACTACGTCCTGACGTTCGACGACGGGTACGAACTTGCGTCCATCGAAGCCTCGCCTACCGGCAACTTCAACAAGAACAAGGCGGACCCCGAGGCGGAAGGCAATGCGGATTATTATCGCCTGACCAAGATCACCGGGGACGTGACCGTGACCGTCACTTCTCAAGCAATAGGCGCCGAAGAGGACCTGACGCAGGGCTATCGAGTCAACTTTGTCACCGACGGACACGCGACGATCACCGTCTATAACACGCAAAAGTTGGAAGACGGGACCGAAACGACGGTCGCCTACTCCCGCGACGGAAAGAGCGGTCTCCTGACCAAAACCAACGGACAAATCAACTTCGTCATCACTTTCGACGACGGATACGAACTCTCCTCCGTCGAAGCGACCCCCGATGACAACTACAACAAGCTCAATTCCGACCCCGAAAAGGACGGCAGCGCAAACTACTACCGCCTGACTAAAGTAACGGGAGAAGTGACGATCACCGTCACCACGCAAGCCAAGTAGGGAAGTATCCCTCCAAAATAGATTTTCATTGTAAACCTCTCTCTTTTTTGCAAAGGCTCCCCTCGCCCCTCGCGGACGGGGGAGTCTTTTTTTGCGGACTTTTAAGTACGTTTAATCTTCATCGACTACAGTAAAAGTAGTTACAAAGAAAAATTTGTGATATAATACTCTTATGAGTATCTTTTTTCGGAGGAATTCATGAAAAAACATTTGACTGTTTCGGCGACGATCGCTCTTGTACTTATCTGCATCCTCGCCTTGGTCGCCTGTGGGACGACCGCATCTACTTCATCGCAAACGGAAAGCGCCGGCGAACAGACCGCCGACGGCGAGACCGTCTACATCACGGCGTACGATATCGCCGTCCGGAACGGCTTCGTCGGGACCGAAGAGGAATGGCTGGCGAGCCTTCACGGCAAAGACGGCGCCGACGGACAGGACGGCAAAGCCGAGTTCTCGATCTCCGACGTCTACGACGCCGCTGTGGAAAAGGGCTATACCGGGACTTTCTTCGACTTCGTCAAAGAATATCTGAGCGATAACACCTCCTCCGGCGACTCCACTTACGCCGTCAGCAAGGCGATCCTCAGCGCGCTCTCCGTACAGGCAGTCTTTACCACCACCCAGTACGACCGCTGGGGCAGGACGTCCGAAGGGACCTCTACCGCAGGCGGCGCCGCCGTCATCTACAAACTGGATAAGAACACCGGAGACGCCTACGTCATCACCAACTTCCACGTCGTCTACGACGCCAACTGCACTACCTCCAACAAGTTCAGCAATGACGTCACCCTCTATTTGTACGGGTCGGAATACGGCGAGTACGCCATCCCGGCGACGGTCGTCGGCGGCTCCGCCTACTACGATATCGCCGTCCTGCAAGTGACCGGAAGCGAACTGCTGAAAAACGGCGACGCCCGCGCCGTCGACATTGAAGAGACCGAAGTCTCCGTCGGGCAGACCGCCATCGCCATTGGCTACCCCGCCGCCGAAGGGATCAGCGTGACCGGCGGGATCGTCAGCGTGGACAGCGAGACCATCAGCCTCAATATCGAAGGAAGCAACGTGTATCAGACGAGAGAGTTCCGCGTGGACGCCGCCATCAATTCCGGCAATTCCGGCGGCGGACTCTTTAACTCCGACGGCAAACTCATCGGCGTCGTCAACGCCCGCCACAACAGTTCTTCCACCGAGACCATCGAAAATATCGGCTACGCCATCCCCATCTCCATCGTGACCGGAGTCGCCGACAACGTCATCGCCAACTGCAACGGCGAAGACAAAGTGGGCGTCTACAAGTGCATGCTGGGCATCACCACGACCATCAACGATACCGGTATGGTCTATGACCCGGAGACCGGGCTGACCAAGATCAAGCAGACCGTCTACGTTGCCGAGGTCGGCGAAGGCGTCGCGCAGGGCGTCCTGCAAGCGGGCGACGTCATCACCTCCGCCACGATCGGCGGCAAGACCTACTCCGTCACGAGGAGCTATCACCTCATGGACGCCATGCTCAACGCGCGAGTAGGCGACACCGTCACCATCCGATATATCCGCGACGGTGAGAGCGGTCAAGCGGACTTTGTGATGACCGAGGACAGCGTGACCGTCTTCTTCACAATGTAAAAAGTTCTTTGTATCAAAAACGGCAGTCCGAACGGTCTGCCGTTTTTCTTTCTTTTTCTCGCGATTATATTAGCTCCGACTGCATCGCTACGAGAAGTTTGTCGTTGTCTTCCCTGTCCCGGATCGCCACGCGAATGAAGTTCTTCCCGAAAAAGTAGTTTTTACTCGACAAGTCCTTCATGAGAATATCGTGCGCGTCCAGCATCCGGACGCAGAAGTCGTAGGAAGAGTGGTCTTTTAAGTCCACCATGACGTAGTTCGCTTCCGACGGGTATACCTTGATCCCCGGGATCCGCGACAGACGCTCGATCACCCTTTGTCGCTCGTTTGCGATCTTGTCGCAAGCGGAGCGGTACGTCTTTTCGTACAGATTGTAGATCTGTAGGTAGTACTCGGCAAAGCTGTTGACGTTCCAGACCTGCATCTCCCGCCGCATAAAGGCGATGGCGTTTTCGTCCGCGGTCGCCAGCACCCCCAGTCTCAGACCGGGCACACCGAAAGACTTGCTGACGCTCTTTATTACGATCAGATTTTTGTGCCGATCCAAAACGTCGTTATCTAACAGCGTGAATCGGCGGGAACTTTGCGCGAAGTCGACAAAGGACTCGTCCACCACCAGGACGCAGTTGTTTTTTTCCGCCTCTTTTGCGAGGTCGAGCACCTCGCATAGATCCAGCATATGTCCGCTGGGATTGTCCGGGTTGACGATCATCAACGCGTCGGCGTCCTTGGTCGCGGTCTTTAAGACGCTCAGATCATGCCTGTAGTCCCGGACGGAATTGTCCACGACGGTCAGATCGCAGGACCGGAAGCAGCGCACATACTCGTTGAAGGTGGGTAAAGCCACCGCCACCTTCCCCGACAGGTACCGACCGAGGACGTTGATGAGTTCGGCGGCGCCGTTGCCGACCAAGATCTTGGTCTGGTCCACGTGGAAGACTCTGCCCGCGTTCATATTCTGCATGCTGAGCCCGGACGGATATTGCGCGAGCAGGATCGGAAACTCCTGCTTCATCTTGCTGACCATCTTTTTCGGCGGGAAGTAAGGATTGACCAAATAGCAGAAGTCCACGATCCTGTCATACCGCCAGTACCCGCCGAACTTGGAGATGATCTTGTCGTAGCGCATCGGTCCGGCGCTGAACATGACGTCCGCGATGTCCAGATCCTGTTCGTCGTCGATCTCGTACCAAGGCAGATCTCCCACTTCGTATGCGTGCAGCGTCTTGCCGGCGATGTGCGCCACGATCTTGAGCGGCGTCTCGTAATAGCTGTTGAGCCCATATGCCTTCATATACGCTTCCAAAAAGGGGAAATAGACGTTTTTTAAGAAGGTCTTGCTGAACTTATAGATGTTGACGGTCTTGTAATAGATATCCAGAGCGTCGTAGTCCATGTCCTTTTTGTCCACGAACTGCGTGATGCAACCCTCTTCGTCCTTGATGATGAGGGTCCCGTCCATCCAACTCTTGTATTTTGCGACGGTCACGACGTCGGGGTGACTGTCGTCCAGCACGCGCTTTATGAGAGTCTTGTCATAGATGAGATCGGACTCCAACAGCACGGTGTCCTCCTCCATCAGGTACTCTTTCGCCAAATAGAAGGAATAGATATTGTTGCTGATCGCGTAGTCCTTGTTGTCGATAAAAAAGAACTCCATCTCTTTTTCCGTGTAGTTTTCTTTGATATAGTTGACCAGATTGTCCCCTTTGTAGCCGACGACGACGATCATCTTTTTGATCCCGGCGTATCGCACCGCTTCGATGGCGCGGTCTATCAACTTCCTGCCCGCCACCTCCACCATGCACTTGGTGTTGTCTTTCGTGAACTTTTCCAGTCGTTTTCCCATGCCGGCAGCCAATAATAACGCTTGCATTCCGGTCCTCCCTTATTGATAATAGTCGTACACGTCCGCAAGAGACGTGATGCCGAAGTCCTTCAAAAAGAACGTCCTCCCCTTGCCCGTGACGGCGCAGTACCAGTCCATCGTCTCCGTGATGTTGGGCGAGGCAACGCCGACGACTTTGGCAAACTCCTCTATGATCGCCAGTCCATACGGGAAGTCGGCGGAAAAATAGCGCGACCCGAAGTCCGGCGTCCAACCGTCCGACGTTTGGATCATCGGAGAGGAAATGCCGTGCAAACTGCTTATGCTACGAAGTTTTTTCGTCATCTTCTCCGGCGTGTCGCTCTTGTCGTAGTGCTCCACGAGGGACCTGACGGAAGACAGATCCAACCCGGACATCCGACGTAAAAGAGTCTGATGCTCGGCGTCGCACAGAAGCAGCAAAGCGCTGGAGCGATCGGTCCACTCGCCGTAAAAAAGCGGGTTCTTGTCATACTTTCGTCCGGGCTCGTAGTCAAAAAACATCGTCCGAAGCCTGGTCGTGTGCAGAATGGGATTGCTCGGGGTCATCGTCACGCACAAATACTGCGGGAGCGTCTCACATCGGATCCCGACCAGGTCCGACAAAAACGGCGCGAAGATCTCCGCCTCGCGCGCGGGTATGGAAGCAAGGCACAACGTATCGCGCAGTCCGGAGACGCGGACCCTCTTGCCCTTTTCCACCAGTCGGGCGACGCCGGGGACCCTCTGCAGTCCGCAAAGGACGACGCCTTTTTTTATGCAATCGCGGAAAAAGAACTCCGCCCCGCCCGTCCCCGGCAAGACACACAAATACGTCCCGGGGCGCAAAACGTCCTTGAGTCTTTTCCCCAGTTCGGCGAACATAAAGGACGGATGGGTCACAAAGACCACGTCGCACTCCGTCAGGACCCCGTAGTCGGAAGAAAAGTTCACTTTCCCCGCGTGCGTAACGCGGTCCCGCTCGTCCACCGTCTCCAAAAGGACCTCCCGTCCGTAGTCCCCGGAGGAGATCATTGTGGTACTATAGCCCTTTTCCGCGCACAGGCACCCGAACTGCGTCCCTATGTTGCCGGCGCCGATGACGGCGACCTTTTTGACGTCCATAGGTCAGTCCTCTATATAGGCGTCGTACCCGTGCGTCAGGACGCGCTGATCTTCGGGCGGCAGGGTCATATAGTCGCCGTACTGCTTTTTGAGGACTTCGTCGTACGCCTTGGGCGCGGCGAACAGTTTTCCCTCGAACTCCAATTCTATCCGCTCTTCGTAGACTTTCTTTTCAAAGATCCTGCGCATATTGATCTCGCTGATGAAAGACCCGACGTATTTGCTCGTGTCGTAGTCGAAGCGGAACGCCCTCTTCTCCAGCGTCCGTATGAGACGTTTTTTTCCGTACAACGGCGCGATGATCTTGGCGGCTTGCACCAACAGATTCCTCTTCCAGGAGACGTGCGGGCGATAAAAGTCCATGCGATAGCTCATCAGTAAGCGTATCGGCAACTTGGTCTTCTTCAGATGTTTTTTCGCCTCCTCCACGTCGTCTCCCAGCGCGTCCACCGGAAAGATATCCACATAGAGTCCCATCTCCACGCCGCAGTCGCAGCCCCTTTCGACGAGCTTTGTCCCGCGCTTGACCAGTTTGGCAAAGGAGTACAGATAGTCCGGGTACGCCTTCTGTTCGTACAAAATATTCTCCCTCTTTTCGGAGCGGTAGATCTCAATAAACTTTTCGTAATCGGGACGGGGCATCTCGATATCCAGATCGTCGTCCCACGGGATAAAGCCCTTGTGTCGGACCGCCCCCAGCAGGGTCCCGTACGCCAAAAAGTACTTCAGCCCGTGCTCGTCGCATATCTGTTTGATCTCGCTCAACAATTCCACCAGGACCGCTCTGATCTCGACTATATCTTCCACTTTCCTCATCGGGGACTCCTTCGCCGCGCCGCGCGGCACGCCGTTTTTCGCAACGAATGAAAATATTCGCTCGGTAAGAATACTTTCACGCGGTTTTTCGACCATCTTATTATATCATACCAAAATACCGTTGACAATCATTATTTTCCCGACCGAGCCCGCCCG
>JAFVAC010000014.1 GCA_017476265.1 Clostridia bacterium | reverse complement strand
GCCTCCGTATATTCAGTATAAAGGATTGTCGTCCGTTTCGCAAGCGTTTGGACTCGCCGCCAAAAAAAATCTTTATCCGAAGATAAAGATCTTATTGTTTATTTCAATAGGTTTTGCGCAAGCACCACGCCCATGACCGAAGCCATCATAAGTCCTCGCGTCCACCCGCTGGAGTCGCCTAAGCAATACAGGTTTTTGATAGATGTGTTTAAGTGCTCGTCCATGCGGATGCGATTGCTATAGAACTTGATCTCCGGGGCATACAACAAAGTCTCGCTGCTGGCAAACCCGGGGACGACTTTGTCCACCTGGTCGATAAAGCCGAGAATGCTGATCATAGTACGATACGGAATGGCGCTGGTGATATCGCCCGCTACCGCGTCGGGAAGAGTCGGGCGCACGTTCCCTTGGGACAGTTCTTTTTGCCAAGTTCTCTTTCCGTTTCGAATGTCGCCCAATCTTTGGACGAGAATATTTCCGTCGCCCAACATATTCAGGAGCTGCCCCACCTTTTGCGCATACAGAATGGGCTGATTGAACGGCACGCTGAAGTGATGCGAACAGAGGATCGCCAAATTAGTGTTGCCCGATTTTTTATCCTTAAAAGAGTGCCCGTTTACAACGGCAAGATCGTTTTCGTAGTTCTCTTGTGCGACGAACCCTCCGGGATTCTGACAGAAAGTACGGACCTTGTTCATGAAAGGCTTCGGATATCCGATGAGTTTTGACTCGTAGAGAGCTTCGTTCACCTTTTCCATAACTTCGTTCCGCAATTCCACACGGACGCCGATATCGACGACGCCGGACTCGTTCTCTATCTTGTGGGTACGGCACATACTCTCCAACCAGTCGGCGCCCTTTCTTCCCGTGGCGACGACGACGGTCTCCGCGCGCATCTCCTTTCCGCTGATGACGGCGCCTTTGCAGACTCCATCCTCAATAATAAGGTCTTGAGCGTCGTGATGGGGCAAGATCTCCACGCCGTTTTCTATCAAATAATTTTGTATGCGAAGGTATAGGTCGTGAGCCTTTTCGGTCCCGAGATGTCGGATCGGGCAATCCACCAACTTCAAATCGGCTTGGATCGCCTTCCTGCGGATGTCCTTGATTTCCTCGGTCGCTTCGACGCCTTCCACATGCTCGTCCGCGCCGAATTCCAAATAGATCTTGTCGGTGTAATCGATCATCCTCTGCGCAAACTCCGGTCCGATCAGATCGGGCAGGTCTCCGCCGACCTCATAAGACAACGACAACTTCCCGTCGGAAAAAGCGCCCGCCCCGGCAAAACCGCTCGTAATATGACAAGTCGGCTTGCAGTGCACGCACTTCCCCGTCTTGGCCTTGGGACAAGATCTCCTATTGATCAAATCGCCCATTTCTACGATTACGATTTTTTTATTGCTCTTTTTTCTGATGAGTTCCAGCGCGGTAAAAATACCTGCGGGACCGGCACCGATGATTAAAACGTCAGTCATTTTACACCTCCGTCAAAAGACCGAACCATATTCTAACAAAAAATAATTACTTTGTAAATTAAAATCAGTAAAAAGAAAAAATTTACTTTACAAATTGCTCAAAATAGATTATACTACTTTACGAAACGAGCGCAATTGACTCAGCTGGTAGAGTGCCTCCGTCACATGGAGGAAGTCAGGGGTTCGAGTCCCTTATTGTGCACCAACCCACAACCACCCATCTGGGTGGTTTTTTTGTGGGTTGGTGCTCAATAAGGCGAGAAGCCCTGAAAGGGGTTCGCAAATTTGCCGTCAGGCAAATCTGGTGAGGTAAACGGAATCTCGGAACGGTATTAAGCAGATAAGTAGCGAAAAACATAGAAACATAATTCACAACTACGAACGGTCCCCCCCCTTCCGATTATCCAACCCACAACCACCCATATGGGTGGTTTTTTTGTGGGTTGGTGCGCAATAAGGGCGAGAAGCCCTGAAAGGAGTTCGTATTATTTTTTACTCGTGAGTATTTCAGCGTGAAAATATCGTTTGATTGAAAAAGATAGCCTGACGTAATTGTCGGGCTATCTTTTTATGTGCTTTTTCGCACTCAAACTCGTAAGGATTTTGCGAGAATGGCAATTAGACGTGTGCTTGTCTTGATTACAAGTGGACTTTTATGTGTTCTTCGGCGTGATACCATTACCTATTCAATTCATATAATTATCAAATAACGCTATAATATATTAAAACGTCAGGCAGTTTAATGTTTGGAATCCAGACTTTATCACCGTTCCAACCTTTTTTGCCTGTGACTTTATACATAGTTAAAACCGTTATATCCGTAAATGAATCGCCCAATTTTCTATCGTTTTCAGAAAGTAACGTACCTGTACCTTTCGCAATATCACGCTCGCGTCTTACAATTAACTTTGCTTGTGCAAGTGGCGTATCCGCAATAATGGAATTCAAAAATCCGATAAACGACTGCGCAGTCCAATCGTTTCCGCTATTTTCTACTTGCTCTAATAAAGATATAACAAATTTGACACTAACCGTATAAACATCGTTGCCATCAAATTTTTCAAGCATTTTATCCAAAGAAGTAATATCTTTATTACTCGGAGCAAACGGGAAATAGTTTACGCCACCACAAAAAGTAGAAAGGGCTTTGTTATCTAAAACATTCTTCCTTGTCGGACGTAAGTTCTGCGGATACGATATTTTAATATCTTCAAGACCTTTGCGTTTCTGAATTTGCGCGATTATTTTATTGTTTGTCGTATTGATATCAACAAATAATTTATATAATTTCGGTGGCATAAAAATACGCATCATTTGTGGATCGCGGTCATATCCAAACATTCTCGCGTGTTGCCACATTGTATCGGCTTGCGGATTTTGAGATACTCTACAATAATAAATCGTTTGCAAGCAAGGGAAGGTTACACCTCGTCCTAAACTGTTTCCACCAACAATTATATTGATACCGTCATTATATTGCGTATTATCTTCAAAAAAAACTGTTGAGTTTAACGTCAATATCTTTATTCCGTCGTCATCTTGTAATCTTTCTTTAATAAAAGCGTATATTGTGTCAAATGGCAACAGGTCCTTTTTACTTGTTGCTAAATCATCATAAGCAAGTTTTAATGATTCTTGCGTTGTATCTTCGTCTATTGATTGTGACAACTCATTAAGATAACAACCTATTTTCTCGGAAAATGCTTTATGGTCTGCGGTTCTAACACTTGGGTGAACAAGAAAATTGCATACCGTCCCGTCGTTTAACATTATTTGAGCGGAAGTAACAAGATGAAGAAGAACTGCGCGTAATAAACCATTTTCAGGGTATTCATCGTCAACTAATATATCTTTCCCTTCATCATTATCCGTAAATCGAATTATCGAACTGCTATCTGAAAAAATAATATTGCCACCGATATAAGTGTCACCGGGCTTAAAGTAATATATAAAATATGGCTTCCAACCGCTTTTTTGAGTTTGAAGCAAATTTGCTTGTGGCGTTCCCGTTACTTCAAGATAAATACTACTTGACGAAGTTTTCTTTATTTCTTCAAGGCATTTATTGATTCGACTTTGACGGTTTTGATTCACGAGTGTATTCAAACTTGCCGCGTCTGCTTCGTCGTCAATAATAAACAAAGGATTTCCTATACAAAAATGAGTGGAAGCAAGATTGTTTTTCCATTGTTTCAATACTGAACCGTTCTTTTTTAGAACTATGACCGTCGGTTTTTTTAGTTGGTTTTGAGTAAATTTCAAATACTCCGTTTCATCACAAACGCAAAAATCTGTCAAATCGACTTGTGCGCGTTTGAAAGTTTGTTGTTGTAAAACAATGTTGTCCGTAGTTAGAATGATAAAAATAGGGAACCCTTCATCTGCCGCGGCGCACATTAAACCGAACATATGACTTGTTTTGCCACTTTGCACGTCACCAACCAACAAACTAACGACGTGTTCTTTGAAAGAAAAATTGCTAATATACTGCGGAACAATATCGTCTGCGGTTTTTCGTATAGCGCGTGCCAGCAAATCGTTTTTTGTATTAGAGATATGATTAAGATAGTTCTGCAAATAATTACTCATTCTTTACTCCAAAATCAAGATACCATAGATTATCAATACTTGTTTTAGTTAGCGAAAAAGAAGTACGCCCATAGTTTTGCAATACAACATTTGTAACAGGCTCACCCGTTACTAACACGCCTGCATTTTCGAGTCGTCCTTTTAACCATTTACCCAATACGCGCAAATCACCTTCGGATCTAAAATTTTTACTATAATCGCCACTTACCTTGCACTTGAACTTCCACCCATCATCTGTAATAACATCAAACGAAGCGGTGTCCGATTGTGCTTTGGGATAACCTATTTGAGAAGTTATAGATTTTGATACTATAATTTCGGCTTCATACCAATGGCGCGGTTTGACAACCCCCGTACGAACTGTTTCTCTACCTTTACCGAAAAACACATTCAAGTTGCTTTGTGGTGTTTCTTTTATGGGAATATCAAATACAGTAGCGGTTCTTGCATTCAAACATTGAGCCCAATCTTCGGGTTTTGCTCTTTCTACATAATCTTGACCTTCCAAAAGCGCGTTATTTGTTTTGAATGTATCAATATGTAAATCCGCAATATTTTCAGTTGCTTTTTCTGATAAGGAACTGATAAAACCGCTCATTTTTTTCAATGTTTCTTCGTCTTGAATTAAAATAGATGATTCATATATTCTATTTTGATTTTCAACAATACTGCTCAAATTATTAGAGCCGATAATTCCTGCAAAACTTTTGTTTCCACTTTGGAACGAATACAATTTACCGTGAAAACGAAAAGGAGTAACTAATCGAACTTCGCCAGCATTATTATCCCTTAAAAAATCATTGAGTTTTAATGCGGTTTTATATTCGACTTGTGTAAAATGCTCAATATAGTGCATACCTATTATGAGATTCAATTTTTGAACGTGGTTAAGTTCTACAGCTTTTTGCAGTTCTGAAAGCGAATCCGAAGTAATATAACCAACGGCTATATCAAGTTGTTCCGTCTGTGGAAGAAGATTATAGAACGTATCCGCAAATGTCTGACTACTCGTTCTTAACGGAGCGTAATTTGATAATAAAAAGTCCATTTTTGTTACTCCATTTCTTTTGTAACCAAATCTAATCGCTCTTTTACCGATAGCGTTTTTAGATAATCGTATTCCTTTGTTAAATCGACGTGTTCATACTCGCCTGTAAATAACGGTTTCAACCGTTTTGCTACGGCTCTTACACCGACAGGCGGAACAGCGTTACCAATTTGACGACGTACTTCCGTAATATTCCCCATAAACTTAAAATCGTCAGGGAAAGATTGTAACCTTGCACGTTCTCGGTTTGTTAAAGGACGAGGTTCAGGATAGTGATATCCCCAAGTTCCGCCACCACCTGCTGCAATAATCGTTTTGGCGGGTTCATCTCTGTGAATTCTTCTGTAAACGTGAGAAATCATACCTTTAACATATAAAGGCGAGTCTTTTGGAATATCGGTAAAATTACCGCCTTCGGGTATCAATTCAAGCATTTGTCTTGTTTTTTCTTTACAATATATAGGTTCATTATTGTAAGGAACATTTAATGCTCCTTCTAATGCTTCTCCCGCGGTTACATATGGCAATTCCCCGTTTGGTCCGTGTGTGGGTTTAGGGTGCTTAAAATCGAACCCCGTATCGACACGAATACCGACTATTAAAACACGTTCACGGAATTGCGGAACGCCATATTCAGCAAAATTATAAAGATGTGGTTTAACAATATATCCCGGTGCTATGTTTTCAAAATCGTGAATAATCGTTTCGATTGCTTTATGTTTATTTGCAGTTAGCAACCCTTTAACATTCTCAGCAACAAACGCTTTTGGTTTTTTAGCATCTACAAATTCAAGAAAATGGCGATAGAGTCCACCACGTTTACCGTTTAATCCCGGCTGTTTCCAAATAACTGAAAAATCCTGACAAGGAAAACCACCTAAAATCAAATCGCAATCGGGAATAGTTTTATCTGTGTATGGGTTGATTTGCGTTATATCTCCGTAATGAATAACGTCGCCCAAATTTTCACGGAACGAAGCGACAGCCCATTCGGCAAAGTCGTTTGCCCATACGGTATTAAACCCTTCCATATGAAACCCTAAATCTAATCCACCGCACCCAGAAAAAATTGATACGATAGACGGCGAACCCTTCTCATTTGCTTGATTTCCCATAGTGATAATCTTTTTGATGCTCCTTTCGAGTTTTTAATGAGCATCAATCTTTCTATTCCGTGTACATTTCAACTGGATATGTGCATTAAAAATTTCAAAATCGCACAGTTTTATCGTTTATATGGGCGGTATATCTTGATTTTTACGGTGTTTTGTGATATACTTTTTAAGGAAATGTGCATCAATTAGAAAGTTTGATGCACATTTTTTCGTTATAGAAGTTTTCCGAGACGGTTCATCATATCTTGCTTATGTTCGAGCATAGAGTGGGCGTAACGGTTAAGGGTGATCGTTGCGTTTTTGTGTCCGAGCAGTTCGGACAGCGTTTTCACGTCCATACCACACTCAAGCGCGCGTGTGGCAAACGTATGGCGGAGAGAGTGAAAGCCCTTGTGCGATATATCGAGTTTCTTTAATAAAAGTTCAAACGTCCGTTGATACGACCGCATGAACACGGGCTTGTCGCCGTCGGCTATCACGTAATCGGAACAAGAACGCTTTTTCAGAATTTTTAGGTGTGGTAATATTTGCTTCGGCAACGGTATTACGCGGCGGGAATGGACGGTTTTCGGGCTGTCTATCACGCGGACGTGACCGATGCCGTCGTTGCTGTCGTAGCAAGTCTTTGATACGAACAACAGTCCCTTGCCGAAGTCAATATCACTCCATTGGAGAGCAAGCAATTCACCGACGCGCAAGCCCGTGTATAGACATAACACCACGCCGAACAATTTGTCCTTTTTACTGTTTAATACATAATTTTCAATCTTCTTTTGCTCCTGAACGGTAAAACAATCTACTTGTTTTTCTTTCGGTTGGGGGCGTTTTATTTTGTTCGCTACGTATTCCGTTGTAACGCCGACCATATATGCCGTTTTCAGAGAGTTTTGTATAACGGATATGACCGTATTTACAAAGTTAGCCGACAGACCTTTACCCGTCTTTGTGTTCCCTGCGGTCAATAAGTCTGATATGAACGCTTGCAAGATAATAGGCGTGAGTTCGGAGATCTCCTTTGCTCCGATACTGTCCGCTATATGCGTGCGCACGATTTGAGAATACCGCTCGTAAGTTCTGACCTTTGCGCTCGGTTTTATGTAGTTTTCAAGCCATATTTTTAACCAATCGATATACTTCATATTGCCTCCTGAATTCAAGTCATACTATAAATTGATTTTTTGCAAAATTTCGCAAAAAAGCTAATTATTCTTGCAAAAAATGCGCTCTGTTCTGTATAATGAATACATTGAAATAATTTCGGCACGAGTGTACAAAGGTATGAAAAAAATCAAAGAATACTTGAAAAAAGAATGGATCTTTTATGCGACGGGGCTGTTTTCCGGCATGAGCGTCATGGCGGTGGAACTGGGGGCGCAACGACTTCTCTCTCCCTATTTTTCTGCGTCGCAGATCGTATGGACCATCGTGATCGGTGTCATTATGATCTCTATGGCGCTCGGCAATATCCTCGGCGGCAAAATGGCGGACAAACAAAACAAGCCCGACCGACTCTTCGTATGGATCTTTGTCGCGGCGACCTGGATCATGCTGGTGCCTTTGTTCGGGAAGTTCGTCATATCGGGCGTAGCGCTCGTGCTTGCCACTTTCGTCACGAAGAAATATCTGATCTGGGCGTCCTTGGTCAGTTGCGTCCTCGTATTCGTATTCCCTCTTATGATACTCGGTATGGTCACGCCGAATATCGTAAAATTCGCCACCAAGAACCTTGACACCAACGGCAAGATCGTCGGGAAAATCGAGGCTTATAACACCATAGGGTCCATTATAGGTACCTTTATCCCGACTTTCGTATCCATTCCCTTTGTGGGGACTTCTTGGACGTTCGTGATCTTTGCGGGGATCCTGTACGTCGTCTGTCTTATTTATTTTTTACTTCGTAAAAGATTCGTTATCCGCTCATCTATCATTCTCATCCTTTGCCTTGCCATCGGCGTGGCGTCGTCTTTCATTAAAGTCGCTTTTTGGGACGATCGGATCATTTACGAAGGCGAGTCCGTCTACAACTATATCCGCGTGGAGGAAAACGACAAATCTATCATCTTCTCCACCAACGTCCTTTTCGGAGTTCAATCCGTGAAAATGAAAAAGAAAGGGTTGACCTACAACTACTACGACTACGCCATGGCTGCACCCATCATTGCGGGGGTCTTCGATAGACCTCTTGACGTGTTGATCTTAGGGCTTGGGACAGGGACCTACGCCTCGCAATGTTTTGAATATTTCGGACGCGAGAATCTCTCGTTTGACGGTGTGGAGATCGACGAACGAGTGGTCGATATCGCCAAAGAATACTTTGACTTGCCGGAGGCGGTGAACGTATTCGTGGAGGACGGGAGAGCGTATTTGAACAACAACGACAAAAAATATGACGTTATCATGGTGGACGCGTATCGGGACATCTCCATCCCCTTCCAGATGTCTTCGGTGGAGTTTTTTAAATCCGTCCGCTCGCATCTGAACGCAGGCGGGTGTATGGTCGTCAATATGAATATGTACGCAGACACTACGGGGTCCATCACCGACTATCTGGAAGGGACGATACGATCGGTCTTTTCCGACGTCGTCACCGTCAAGACGCGAGGTAGCAACAAAGAGCTCTTTGCCGCGGACTACGACGTTCTTACCGCGCTATCCGAAAACAAAAACGACATAGAACAAGCCGATCTCTTCGGTATGGCACTCTACATCGAAGAGAATAGCGTACCTGTATCGCCAAGCGACTATATCCTGACGGACGATAAAGCACCCGTGGAGTACTTGGGGATGCAAGTCCTGGACGCTACGATCTCGGCGGAATTGTCCGACATACGGGAATCCATCAAAGGAAAGACTCTCGGCGAACTGATCGAGATGCTCGCCTCGGGACGCTTCCTCTAAAAACGGTTTTTTATTACATCGTAACAGACTTTACAAACGACGATCTGTCGATTACAATAGGAGTATGGAAATAAAACTGAAAAGCGTCAAAAACGTCCGCGATCTCGGTGGGCAATATCCCGGAGGTCCCTCGATTCGAACAGGGATGCTTCTTCGTGGTGCCCGCTTAAGCGGTCTGACGAAAAAGGACGCTACTTTCCTGCGGAAAACATACGGAGACGTCACGATCATAGATCTGAGGACCGCTCAAGAACGAGAAGGAAGACCGGACAAGACGTATGATTTCGATATTCGTCTTATGCCCATCTTCGATCTTGAACAGCCGGGCATCTCGCACGGGAAAGGGAACATCGCCGAAATCCTCGCCTCGCTCCCCACGATGGACGCGCTATACTCGATGATGCTCCACGACGAATATCTTGATAATTTGCGTGCGGTTTTACGTTTTATTATGACGTGCGAGACCCCGGTCTACTTCCACTGTACCGAAGGAAAGGACCGTACCGGGCTTGTGGGGGCGATCCTTTTGTTGAGTCTCGGCGTCAGTCGGGAAGAGATCATAAAAGACTATCTTGTCACCAATAAGACAAACGAGAGAAAGGCGCAGAATATTGCGCGGCTCATATACATCTACAAGCGAGACCGCGCCATCGCCGAAAAGATCCACGACCTTTTTATTGCAAAACTGGAGTATCTGCAAGTCCTCTTTGACGTCATAGACAACGAGTACGGCAGTCCGGAGCGTTTTTTTACCATCGGATTGAGGATCGACGACGTACTCCCCTCTTTCCGAAAACGAATGCTTCAATGATCGATATTAAAAACCCTCGGACAAACGTCCGAGGGTTTTTTGATCCTTTGCGATCAAAGCTTATTTCTTCTTCTTGAAGATGCCTTTGACCTTATCGACGACTTCGTTAGCGACCTTGTTGATCTTATCTCCGATCTCGCGGGGATTTTTGATATCGGCTTGCGCAGCGGCAAGGATAGCGATCGGCACGCGATAGGGCGAGCAGGAAACATAGTTCAGTCCGATGTTGTGGCAGAACTCGATCGTGGAGGGATCGCCACCGTGCTCACCGCAGATACCGCACTTGAGGTTGCTGCGGGTGGCTCTGCCGTCGGCGACAGCCATCTTCATCAATTTGCCTACGCCGATCTGGTCGACCTTTTGGAAGGGATCTTGCTCGAAGATCTTCTTGTCATAGTAGTCGGAGAGGAACTTGGCGGCGTCGTCACGGCTGAAACCGTAGGTCATCTGGGTGAGGTCGTTGGTACCGAAGCTGAAGAACTCCGCTTCCGTAGCGATTTCACCGGCGGTGAGAGCGGCTCTGGGGATCTCGATCATGGTACCGACGTGGTACTCGATCTTGACGCCCTTCTCCTGCATGACCTTTTCGGCGGTCTCGACGACAATGGACTTGACGTACTTCAACTCTTTCACGTCGCCGACCAACGGGATCATGATCTCGGGGACGACGTTATAGCCGGCTTCCTTACGGATGAGAGCTGCCTCGATGACGGCTCTGGTCTGCATGACGGCGATCTCGGGATAGGTGACAGCCAAACGGCAACCACGGTGTCCGAGCATCGGGTTAAACTCGTGCAATCCGTCGATGGTCTCTTTGAGTTCTTCAAAGGTGACGCCCATTTCCTTAGCCAAAGCTTCGATGTCTTCGGTCTTGGTCGGGACGAACTCATGCAGAGGCGGATCCAAGAAACGGATGGTGACAGGATACTCGCCCATCGCCTCATACAATTTGACAAAGTCGTCTCTTTGCATCGGGAGGAGTTTGGCAAGCGCCTTTTCTCTCTGCTCGACGGTCTTGGAGATGATCATCTCTCTGACGGCGGCGATACGATCTTCGGCGAAGAACATATGCTCGGTACGGCACAGACCGATACCTTCGGCGCCGAACTTTCTGGCGGTAGCGGCATCCTTCGGGGTGTCGGCATTGGCTCTGACCTTGAGCTTGCGGACTTCGTTCGCCCAGCCCATGATCCTGCCGAAATATCCGGCGATCTCCGCCTCGACGGTCTTGATCTGTCCGGCATACACGTTACCGGTGCTGCCGTCCAAGGACAGATAATCTTCGGTGGTGTACACTTTGCCGTTGATGGTCAAAGTCTTGGCTTCTTCGTCGATGACGAGCGCGCCGCAACCGGCTACGCAGCAACGACCCATACCACGGGCGACGACTGCCGCGTGGGACGTACGTCCGCCACGAGCGGTCAGGATGCCCTGAGCCACGTTCATACCCTCGATATCCTCGGGGCTGGTCTCCAGTCTGACGAGGACGACCTTCTCCTTGGGGGCTCTTTCCATAGCCTCTTCCGCGCTGAAGCAGATCTTGCCGCAAGCGGCACCGGGGCTGGCGGGGAGTCCGGCAGTGATCGGGGTCGCCTCTTTAAGAGCCTTCGCGTCGAAACGCGGGTGGAGCAACTCATCCAACTGTTTGGGCTCGATCTTCATCAAAGCTTCTTCTTTGGTGATGAGTCCTTCGTCCACGAGGTCGCAAGCGATACGGATGGCGGCGTTGGCGGTTCTCTTCCCGTTACGGGTCTGGAGCATATAGAGTTTGCCCTCTTCGATGGTGAACTCCATATCCTGCATATCTTTGAAGTACTTTTCAAGTCTCTCGGTGATATCGACGAACTGCTCGTAGACCGCTCTGTTGGTCTCCTTGAGGTGGTCGATGGTGCTCGGGGTACGGATACCGGCGACGACGTCTTCGCCCTGAGCGTTCATGAGGTACTCACCATAGAGCTTCTTTTCACCGGTGGCAGGGTCACGCGTGAAGGCGACGCCGGTACCGGAGGTATCACCCATATTGCCGAAGACCATGCTCTGGACGTTGACGGCGGTGCCCCAGTCGCTGGGGATATCGTTCATACGTCTGTAGACGTTGGCTCTCGGGTTGTCCCAGCTTCTGAAGACTGCCTCGATGGCGCCGACCAACTGGGCCTTGGGATCCTGCGGGAATTCTTCTCCCTTTTCTTTCAGGTAATAAGCCTTGTACTGAGCGATCAGATCTTGCAGATCTTCTGCCGTGAACTCGGTATCGAGCTTAATGCCTCTCTCTTCCTTCTTCTTGTCGATGATGACTTCGAAGAAACCTTTGCCGAGACCGCAGACGACGTCGGAATACATCTGAATGAATCTTCTGTAGCAGTCGTATGCAAAGCGCGGATTGCCGGTCTTGCGAGCGAGCCCCTTAACGCTGACGTCGTTAAGACCGAGGTTGAGGATCGTGTCCATCATACCGGGCATAGAGGCTCTGGCGCCGCTACGAACGGAAACGAGGAAAGGACTCTCTTCGTCGCCGAACTTTTTGCCGGTGTCTTTTTCGACGGTGGCGAGAGCGGCGAAGGTCTGATCGATGATCTCCTGATTGATCTTACGCCCGTCTTTATAATACTGGGTGCAAGCTTCGGTCGTGATGGTAAATCCGGGAGGAACGGGCATACCGAGACTGGTCATCTCGGCGAGGTTGGCGCCCTTGCCGCCGAATTTTGCCTTGTCTTTTCCGTCTGCTTCTCTGAACAAATAAACGTACTTAGTCATCAAAAATTCTCCTCTAAATAAAGATTTTTTTGTAGTCGTAACAACCATCTAAAATTATAAATGTTTTCACCGTTTTTTTCAAGTCATTTTAGCAAACTTCTTTTTTATCTTGCAAAAAACGATCCGGGCGAATCTTATAAAAAGAAAAGAGAGCGCTTCGCCTCTCCTTTCCCCGATATCAGAACTCGATGTGCTTGATATCCTTTCTGTCGCTTCTGCGATAGACTACTATTTTACTGCCGACGCAACTGATCGGCTCCGCCTGCAACTGCTCGCATAATTCCCCAATAAGTTCTTTTGCCGTATAGTCGCAATTCCGCAAGACGGAGATCTTGATCAGTTCCCGCGCTTCCAAAGCGTTGGAGAGTTCTTTGATCACAAGACCGTCCAGCCCGTTTTTGCCGATCTGAAAGATCGGGTCCAATTTTTGCCCCATTCCGCTGAGGACTTTTCTTTCTTTACTCGTCATATTGACCTCCTTAGTCCATCAATTCAAATTCCAGATCCACGACGCAGACGGTATCGCCGTCTTTGGCTCCCATTTTACGCAAAGCGTCGATGATCCCCCGCTCGCGCATACGCTTCTGGAACCAGCTGAAACTCTCGTTGTCGTCCAGATAAGCCGTCCGCGCCAGTTCGTCCACGAATCCGCCCGTGACGTAATATACGCCGTCGCGGTACTCGATCTGATACGCGTTTTTATCGACGGTATCGTACACGTGCGGAACGAACTCTATCGGCGCAAGCTCGGGCAGAGTCTCCAATTCGTCCCCGACCTTGTCCATAAGCGCTTGCACGCCGAAAGTGGTCGCGGCGCTGATCGGATAGACGTCGCATCCGCACGCCTCTTTCAACGCGTCGATCTTTTGCTCGCAGTCGCCGAGGTCGATCTTGTTGGCGACGACGATCTCCGGGAGCATAAACAACTTTTCGGAATAGTTTTTCAATTCCTTGCGAATGATCTTATAGTCCTCCACCGGGTCCCGGTCTTCGCTCCCGCTGACGTCCACGACATGGACGATCAAGCGGACTCGCTCAATGTGGCGCAAAAATTCGTGTCCGAGTCCCAGTCCGTCCGCCGCGCCCTCGATCAAGCCGGGTATATCCGCCACGACGAAGCTGCGGTCACGGTTTTTTACCACGCCGAGATTGGGCGTCAGGGTCGTAAAGTGGTAATTGGCGATCTTGGGGCGCGCCGAACTGATCACGCTGAGCAAAGTGGACTTTCCCACGTTGGGGAAACCGACCAATCCCACGTCGGCGATCGTCTTCAACTCCAACTTAAGTTTCCTTTCCACCGTGATCTCACCGTTTTCGGCGAAAGAGGGCGCGCGTCTGGTCGCCGTACAAAAGCGAGCGTTCCCTTTGCCGCCCATGCCTCCTCGAAAGACAAGGATCTTTTCTCCGTAGTGGAAGACGTCGGCGAGGATCCCTCCGCTCTCGGCGTCCTTGACGACGGTCCCGCGAGGGACCTTGATGACGATGTCCTCCCCCGTCGCGCCGGTCTTGTTGGCTCCGCCGCCACGTTCGCCGTTGCCGGCGCGGAAGTGCTGATTGTAGCGGAAATCGACGAGCGTATTGACGGAAGGATCGGCGACGAAATAAATGCTGCCACCCTTGCCTCCGTCTCCGCCGTCCGGGCCGCCCTTCGGAACGTATTTTTCCCGATGAAAACTGACGGTCCCGTTGCCGCCGTTGCCGGCTTTGCAATAGATGACTGCCGTATCCAAAAACATTGGTACCCCCTCCGAACTTTTATGAATTAAAAGTTCTCTTTATAGTATTGACAGACGTCCGATAAAAGACACTTGGGACACTCCGGATTCCTGCTGTGACAGACGTACCGTCCGTGAAAAATCAAATAATGATGAAGCTCGTTCCATCGCTCTTTTGGGAAAGAATCTTTGATATCCTGCTCGACGATCTCCACCGTTTTGCCCGAGGATATACCCAATCTGTGCGAAACGCGGTTGACGTGGGTATCTACCGGGACCGCCGGCTTTTTGAACGCGACCGCCGTCACGACGCTCGCGGTCTTTCTCCCCACGCCCGCAAGAGACGTTAATGCGTCGAAGTCCTCCGGCACCTGCCCGCCGAACTTGTCGCAGATATCCCGACTCATAGCGATGATGTTTTTTCCTTTGTTGTTATAGAACCCGCAACTGTAAATGTAAGGGGCGAGCTCCTCTAACGTCAACGACGCGAACTGTTCCGGCTTGTTCCACACCCGAAACAATTTGTCGGTGACCTTGTTGACGCGGGCGTCGGTGCATTGCGCGCTCAATATCACCGCTACCAACAATTCAAAGGGCGTCCCGTACGACAATTCGCACCCCGCGTTGGGGTGCATAAGCGAAAGTTTTTCGTATATTTTTTTTGCCTCTTCAGGTTTCATCTTTTGCTCCCGAACGGTTCGTTATTTCCTGCGGAAAAAAGCGATGATCTTTTTGATAAAAGCGGGACAGTTGACGCAAATGATTTTCATAATAACACCTCTTTAGGTCATTATATGAAAACCCGCTGCCTCGTGATACTTATTTTGTCTCTTTCAGGATCCCGATCGTCTTTGTCGGGTCGGACGACTTGTAGACGCTACTCCCGGCGACGAGGATCGTCGCGCCGGCGGCGACCACGTCGCGGGCGTTCGATTCTCCGATGCCGCCGTCCGCTTCGACCGGTATATCGCGACCGGACTTATCCAAAAGCGTCTTGACGTAACGGATCCTGTCCAGACACTCCGGGATCAGTTTTTGTCCGCCGCGTCCGGCATATACCGTCATGATGACCACCATATCGCACTCGGAAAAAAGAGAGGCGTAGCGATCTATATCGACGTCCGGATTGAAGACGACGCCGCATTTTTTCCCTTTTGCTTTGATCAAAGACAACGTATGCGCGGGGTCTTTGCTCGCTTCCGGATGGAAGGTGACGATATCGGCGCCGGCGTCGCAGAATGCTTCGACGTAGTTTTCGGGTTCGGTGATCATCAGATGCGCGTCGAAGGGCAATGCGGTATACTTCCGCAGAGCGGCTACCATGGGCATACCGAAAGTGATGTTTTTGACGTACACCCCATCCATCACATCCAAGTGGACGATGTCGCCGCCCCACTTTTCCAGATCGCGGACGCTGTTGCCCATGTCGGCAAAGTCACCGCTTAGTATCGACGGGGCGATCAAAATCTCTCTATCCATAATCCCTCCATAGCGATCAGTACTTTTTCAGCCACGTCTCTTTGAGCGCGTCGAACAACTTGACGTAGCGCTCGTAGCGACGCGCATTGAGCAAGCCGTCGGCGACAGCCTGTTTGACAGCGCAGTTCGGTTCCTTCGTATGCGTACAATTAGTATACTTGCATTTTGACTGATATGCAAGGAATTCGTCGTAATAATAGACCAATTCATCGTATTTTATATCCACGCTATCCATCACCGAAAAGCCGCAAGTGTCCACCGCGCGACCATCGGACAGGTCGTATATTTCGACATGGCGAGTGGTGTTTTTTCCGCGTTGTATCCGCTTGCTCAAGTCCCCGACTTCGAGGGTCTTTTTTCCCAACGCGTTGATGAGAGAGGACTTTCCGACGGCGCTTTGTCCGGCAAAACAGACGAGTTTTCCCCGGATATAGTCTCGCAGAGGCTCCAGTCCCTCCCCTGTCTCGGCGGATACGGCGAAGGTGGAGAACTCCTCCTCGTACGGCGCAAGCATGGCTCGGGGTTCCGCTTCGGTAGTCCGGTCGATCTTATTGAGGACGATGGCGGGCGTTATATTTTGGTGGTGGCAGTTGAGAATCAACTTTTCCACGCACACCCAATCGGGCTTGGGAACGGGGGCGACGACGATCAGGAGAGCGTCGATGTTGGCGACGTAGGGACGGATCATCTCGTTTTTTCTTGGCAAAACGGCGGTGATGACGCCGTCATCTATCTCGCAGAAGTCTCCGACGTAGACTTCTCTCGCCTTTTTGACCGTTCCTTTGATGACGCAATCGTCTATGATCCCCTCTTCCGTGGCGACGGAGAATCTGCCCGCGACTGCTTTTGTTATTTGTCCTTTGATACGAACCTCCGAGAATACGTTTTCGGTTCTATTCTAACACAAAGCGATAAAAACCGCAACTCTCATTGCGGTATTTTGATCGTAGAGTAACGTTTATTGTCCGGCTACTCTTCGCTTGGGAGACCCTTCGACTACGCTCAGGGTGACGAACCGCGCCATTCGCCGTTGGCCCATCGGGTTTGCCTAGGCAAACTTGCGGTGACGGGCTACCATTAGGGGACCCTTCGACTACGCTCAGGGTGACGGTGGGGTCGGGTCAAGCAGTTTGTTCCGTAATTGTCCGCACGCACCGCCGATATCGGCTCCGAGGGTGCGTCTGACCGTCGCCGAGACGCCGGAATCGTTCAGTTTTTTTGCAAAATCGTGCGCACGCGCTACGGGAGAACCTTTCAGACCGCGCTCTTTGACGAAGTTGAGCGGGATGACGTTGACGTGGGTGGGAAATCCGTGAAGGATCCGACCGAGTTCCTTCACGCAGTAATCGGTATCGTTGAGTCCGTCTACGAGCGTATACTCGAAGACGACCCGTCTGCCGGTCTTGTCGAAATAGTATTTGCACGCGTCCAGGATCTCTTTGACGCTGTACTTGTTGGCGATAGGCATCGTCTTTTGCCTGATCTCGTCGTTGGGTGCGTGGAGGGAGATGGTGAGCGTGACGGAAAACCCGTCGTCGGCAAGGCGATAGATATTGGGGACGAGACCGCAAGTGGAGAGCGATATGTTCCGTTGACTGATGTTCAGTCCCCTTTCGCTTGTGACCAGTCGGAAAAACTTGGTCACGTTGTCGTAGTTATCCAACGGCTCTCCGCTCCCCATCAGGACCACGTTGGTGATCGACCTGTTTTTCGCGTCGCCGCCGTTGTCACGATTGACGGTGACGATCTGCTGAAGGATCTCTCCCGCGCTCAAATTCCTTTTCAGTCCGTACAGTCCCGAGGCGCAGAATTTACACCCCATTCTGCAACCGACTTGCGTGGACACGCAGAGGGTATTGCCGTACTTGTAACGCATAAAGACGCCTTCGACGATCTCCCCGTCGGCAAAGCGATAGACGTACTTTTTTGTCCCGTCTTTACTCTCCAATCTCTTTACGATGGAAAAACTCGGGTATTTGTCCTTTATCTTTTCCAATAAGTCGCGTGGGAGCGTGGTGATCTCCGACAGCTCCTTTCCCTGATACATCGCGTCGAAAACTTGCGTCGCGCGGAACTTGGGATAACCCATATCCGTTACATACTGCGTGAGCTCTTGCATATCGAGATCCAAGAGGGTAAGAAAATCCGTCATGACTTCCTCCGCATCATACACAGGAAAAATCCGTCTTTTCTGCCGTCGGGGAGGAACTGTATTTTGCCGTCGTTTTTCTCCTCCAGCGGGATCCTTTCCAAGGAAAAATCGGGATGAGCGTCCAAAAAGGCGTCCACCACCTTGCCGTTCTCCAACGAGAAGACGGTGCAAGTGGAATAGACAAGGAGCCCTCCGGGACGGACGTAAGAAGAGACGTTGTTGACGATCTTCTTTTGCAGATCCGACAGTGCGAGGATATCTTCGTAAGTCTTGTTGAAGACGACGTCCTTTCTTCTGCCGATCACACCCATACCACTGCACGGTACGTCCGCGTACACAACGTCAAAAGCGTCCGCCCACTCCTCGCAAAAAACGGTGGCGTCCGCCACCTTTGCCGACAGATCCACCCCCATTCGAGACGCATAAGAACGAATGAGCCCTACTCTGTGCGGATGCACGTCGCACGATACGACGGACAATCCCCTCTCCGCAAGGTATACGCTCTTTCCTCCCGGCGCGGCGCAACAATCGAGCGTACGCGCGCCGCGTGTCGCACTTCTTACTATGCTCTCCGCCGACAAAGCCGAAGTATAGGACATATACGTCACTTTCCCGAAAAAGTTCAACAACGATATTTCTCTGTTGTTCTTCACAAAAAAGCCGACTTTGGTCCGCTCCGCCGTGGGATCCGCCGCGAAGAGTTCTTCTTCCGTGCCGTTCTTTCCGACCCGAACGTGTACTCTCTCGTTTTTTCTGGCGGACAGGATCTCCTCATAGGTATCGGGATAATCCTTTTTATACAGTCCTACCAAAAAAGAGGGCATATTATACTTGACTTCCTCGTAGTGCTTATCGCTCTTTTTCGGCAGAGGATACTCGCCGCCGGCGACCCTGTTGACGATCGCCGAAAAGAAACTTTTCAGCGCCGACTTGCCTAGTACGTCCAAGGTCTCTCCGATCTCGTTCAGGACGACGTTTTTTGGCGTGGAAAGATACTTGATCGCGTAAATAGCTTCGTATAACAGCGGTCGAAGGGCGTTTTTCACTCCCCTTTCCGCTAAGGAGTCCACGACAAAAGAAAGTTCGTAATGCTTGTCCAGAACGCCGTACACCAACTTTGTCACCCGTTTATTGGTGACCGTCTTCATCTCCTCCTGGAGATACGTGCCGTCCCGATAGACTTTTTGAAGAACTTCATATGCGTCAAAAAAGGGACTATTCACCGAAGACGCCCCCTACCGTAAAAGAGTGCCCGAGTAAATAGGCTTTTGCGTCCATCTCTTTGCCGTTGTCCGCCTTGACGCGCAGGATCTCCACCGCGCCGGTCGAACACGCGACGATCAGACCTCTCTTTCCGTCGGCGCACAGAATCTGCCCCGGCACCCCGGCCCCTTCCATCTCACGGACGCGAAGCACTTTGATGGTCCCATGGGGCGTATCTATATAAGCGGAAGGCCAGGGAGTCATACCCCTGACAAAATTTTTGACGGCGAGCGCCGACTTGTCGAAAGTCAATCTGCCGTCCTCTTTGCGCAACATCTTGCAGTGCGTGGCTTGGGCTTCGTCCTGTTTTTCGTAGACCGCTGTCCCCGACTCTATCTCGTCAAGGGCTTCGACGACGAGTTCGGCGCCGACAAGAGAGAGTTTTTGCATCATCTCGTCCACGTTCTCTTCCCCGGTGGGAGTAAAGGCGCGCTTTTTTATCATTGCCCCGGTATCCACGCCGAGTTCGGTCTGCATAATGGTCACGCCGATTTCCCGGTCGCCGTTTATGATCGCCCATTGGACCGGCGAGGACCCGCGGTATTTCGGCAAGAGGGAGGCGTGCACGTTGATGATCCCTTTGGGGCAGAGGTCGAGGATATTCTGTCGCAGGATCTGACCGTAAGCCGCGGTCACCATAATGTCCGCTTGAAGGGCACGGAGGGCGTCCTCCCCTTCGGCACTGATATGCTCGAACTGAAAAACGGGAATATCGTGCGCCAGCGCGAAAGTTTTTACCGGAGAAAAAACGATCTTGTTGCCCCTGCGGGAATTGGCGCGGTCGGGTTGAGTAACCACTCCCACCACTTGGTGACGGGAAGCAACTATCCTTTCCAGACAGGTCGCCGAAAAATCCGGGGTCCCTAAGAAAATAACGCGCATTTTTACCTTCTTTTGGCGTTTTTGGGAAGTTCTCCCTTATACTTTCTGGTATAGAATAAGATCCCTTCCAAATGGTCCAACTCATGGCAAACGGCGCGCGCGGGAAGACCCGAAACGGTCTTTTCAAACGGCTCGCCGTGACGATCGAACGCTTTGACCGTGACGGTATAGGGGCGCGCAACGTAACAATTTTTTTTGCTGTCCACGCTTAAGCAACCCTCTTCGTCTATCTATTCTCCCTCGGCAAAAGTGATCTGCGGATTGATCAACTCTATTTTTACGTCGTCGGCTTCGACGATGACGACGCGCTTTAAAATGCCGACTTGAGGCGCGGCAAGCCCTACGCCGTCGGCGTCGTGCATCGTATCCCACATATCGTCGAGCAAAATACCCAGTCTGTCGTCGAAGTTCGTGACCTCCCGGCTACGCTTCAAAAGGACCTCTTCTCCGTCCTGAAAAATCTTTCTGAGTGCCATTTGTCTTTCCTCCTGTCGTATTATCTCATCTGCGTCGGATTGACCTCGACAAAGGTCACCACGCCGCGCTTGTTGACCGAATCCGCCGTTTGATACAGTAACGGCAAAACTTCCTCTTCGTCCTCGACTTTGAGCCAAACGACCACCTGGAAGCGGTACTCGTTGCTGATCTTGGTGATGGGGGCGCGCATCGCCTGCACGCGGAAAAGCCCCGGATATTTCCCCTTGATCTCCCGCATTCCATTATAACATAATCTTGCGGCGGTGAGAGCCTTTTCTTCATTCTCGCTCTTGACGAGCACGCGCACGATCTTGGAATACGGCGGAAAAGACGTCGTCTCGCGCACGTTGGACTCCTTTTTATAAAAGCCCTTATAGTCGTACTTGGAGGCGAACCCAAAGACGTAGTGATGCGGATTGTAGGTCTGTATGACCACCTTGCCCGGTTTTTGATCCCTGCCGGCTCTTCCGGCAACCTGTGTGATCAACTGAAAGGTCGTCTCATTGCTGCGATAGTCGGAGTAGTACAAACTCAAGTCCGCGTCCAACACGCCCACCAACGTCACGTCGGAAAAGTCGTGTCCCTTAACGATCATCTGCGTGCCGACCAAAATCTGCGCTTTTTTTTCACGGAACGTAGCGAGAATGTCCGCGGCGGCGTTTTTTGCGGCGGTAGTGTCGTTGTCCATACGCAAAACAAGGACGTCCGGATAGAGTTTGTTTAACTCCTCGACGACGGTTTCGGTACCTATTCTGCCGAGATTGAGGTGCTTATTGCCGCAGTTCGGGCATTCGGAGAGCGTGTGATATTGTTTTCCGCAATAGTGACACTTCAGTCGGTCGTCTTCCTTGTGATAGGTCAGGCTGACTTCGCAATCGCTGCACTTGGGGATATAGCCGCAGACCTTGCACCTCACAAAAGAAGCGAACCCTCTCCGATTGATGAAGATCATCGCCTGATTCCCCTCCTCGATACACTTGTCCAATTCGGACAAGAACAGGCGGGAAAACATCGAGTTGTTGCCGGCGCGGATCTCCTTGCGCATATCGACGATCTCCATATCGGGCAAGGGATTGCTGTGGACCCTGTGGGGCAATTCGGCAAGGGCATAGACGCCGTCGGATGCTTTTTTGTAGCTCTCCAGCGAGGGCGTTGCGCTTCCAAGTACCAGTTTGGCATTGTTATACTTCCGACGGAACTCCGCCACGTCGTGGGTAAAATAGCGCGGATTGGACTCGCTGACGTAGCTATTGTCATGCTCTTCGTCCATAATGATGACGCCGACGTTTTCACAAGGCGCAAAGATCGCGCTCCGGGCGCCGAGAGCCACTTTCGCTTCACCCGACAGCAAACGGAGCCACTCGTCGAATCGCTCTCCGTCGCTCAGACCGCTATGTAAGATCGCCACTTTCTCTCCGAAGCGGGAGCGGAACACGCCCAACATCTGCGGCGTCAGATTGATCTCCGGGACCAGCATAATGGCTGTCTTGCCTTCGGACAAGGCGTCGGATATCAGGCTCATATAGACCTCGGTCTTGCCGCTGCCCGTCACACCGTGCAACAGCGTGACGTCGTTATGATCGATGACTTCCTTCGCCTTTTGTTGTTCTTCGGTCAGAGTCACCGCTTTTTTGTCGATGACAAACCCTTCGTAGGGAGTGCGTCGGACGACGACGGAGGACTTTTTTATCAGCCCCTTGTCCAAAAGCGCTTTGACCGCGGAGGAGCCGAACCGAGCGTTGAGGACGCTCTCGTACTCCCCGCCTTCTTGCAGCCGTTCCAGCACGGCGAGTTGTTTTGGCGCGTTCTTTTTGATCGCGGATACGGCGATCTCGAAATCGGCTTCGGCGGTGATGAAGTTCTTTTTCAGTTCTCTCACGTTATTCCCGCGGAGTTTGGACGGAATGCACAGGCGGATGGTGTCGATCAGACGGAGGTTTTTGTGTTCTTTCATAAACCGGACGAGATCGATCATCTCCGGCGTGATCGCAACAAAGTCATCTTGTCGACCGATAATATCCCTTGTCTTGACCGAAGTGGAATCTTTTTTTCCTATAATAAACCCTTCGGTGGTGATTTTGCCGAAGGGTACTTTGACGCGAGTGCCGACCGGATAGTCCTCCGAAGAGGAATAGTCGAAAACTTTGTCTACTTCACTATTGGAGATATCGACGATCACCTCGTAAATCATAGGGTGAGGACCCCGTCGAGGATAGCGTCGGCGAGCTCCCTCTTGTCCATGATCGGCATAGACTCCATCCTGCCGTCGGAATAAATGAGGGTGGCTATATTGGTGTCCGTCCCGAACCCCGCCCCCTCTTGCGTGACGTCGTTGGCGACGATGAGGTCGGCGTTCTTTTTCAACAGTTTGTCGGAGGCGTTTGCCAACAAGTCGTTGGTCTCCGCGGCAAAAACGACGAGTTTTTTATCGCCCTTCCGTTCGCCGACAGCTTTAGCGATATCGGGGTTCTTGACCAGTTCGAGCGTGAGAGTCTCCGACTTGATCTTTGTGTCGGATCTGTTTTTGACGCGGTAGTCCGCGGGTGCGGCGGCCTTTATCACGACGTCTGCCCGAGGAAGATTGTCCATCACCGCGTCGAACATATCGAGCGTAGACTTGACTTCGACGATCTCGCACCCTTTCGGATACGGGACCGATACCCTACCGACGACGAGGATCACTTTGGCTCCGCGGTCCATTGCCGCCTCCGCCAGTGCGAATCCCATCTTGCCGGAAGAATAGTTGCTGATAAAACGGACGCCGTCCACGTCCTCGACGGTGGCTCCCGCGGTGACGAGTACGGTCTTGTCGCGTAAGTCAGGATTGGGCGTCAATATGCCGTCCACATATGCGGCGATATCTATAGGCTCCGCCATGCGCCCCTTGCCCACGTCTCCGCAAGCGAGCAGACCGGTCGTCGGCTCCACGATAGAAACGCCGCGCGAGCGCAATAATTCCACGTTGTGCCGGTTTGCGTCGCTTTCGTACATATTGACGTTCATGGCGGGGCAAACGACCTTGACGCCCTTATGCGCGGCATAGACGGTCGTCAACATATCGTCGGCGACGCCTTGCGCGAACTTGGCGATCACATTGGCAGTCGCCGGGGCGACGACCAGGACGTCCGCTTCCTTTGCCAAAGAGACGTGCTCCACCTCATAATGAGGTTTTTCCGCGAAAATATCCACTGCGACGGCGTTGTTGGACAAAGTCTCGAACGTCAAAGGCGCAACGAATTCCGTTGCGTTCTTGGTCATGACGACTTTGACCGTATAGCCGAGTTTCTTCAATCGGCTGACCAGTTCGCAGGACTTATAAGCGGCTATTCCGCCGCTTACACCTACGACGACAGTTTTTTTCATCCGATTCGACTACAGTTTGATTATGATCTTGTCGTTATAGATCTCGTTGGCGGCGTAGCTGATCGCCTTCATGCCCGCCTCTTCCAGCTCTTTCTCTTTGGTGGAGTTGAGCTCCTTGGCTCTCTTTGCCAATCCGCAGACGAGGGCGTAACGGCAAGGCGCCTTTTTGATCAATTTGTCAATGGGTGGATCGATCATCATAATACCAGTACCTCCTGAACTAATTCTCTAAAATTGATTTGATTACGTCTTTATTTCTGCCGACCTTGCTCCGTTCCGCCCTAATAATGGCGGCGATAGCGTCGGCGCAGCGCTTAACTTCGTCGTTGATGACGACGTAGTCGTACCCATAGGCGGAAGCGAGCTCCTCCCGGCTGGTCTCAAAGCGCAGTTTTTCTATGTCGGACCGATCGGTCGAGCGACCTTTCAGTCGGTTCCAAAGCTCTTTCAAAGAAGGAGGAGCGATAAAGACCGAGACGCACTCCGGCATCGAGCGGCGGACGTTTTCCGCGCCGATGGTCTCTATCTCGAGTACGACGTCCTTTCCTTCGGCAAGGAGCCTCTCCACATACTGTCTCGGCGTGCCGTAGCGATTGGTGAACTTTTCCACGTACTCCAGCATCTCGCCGTCAGCGATCATCCGATCGAATTGCTCATTGGTGACGAAGAAGTAATTGACGCCGTCCACTTCCCCTGCGCGCGGCGCTCTGGTCGTAGCGGAGACGCTGTAGTGCAGGTTGGTGACCGATGCAAAAACTTCTTTCAAAACCGTCCCTTTCCCGGTCCCGCTGGGACCCGAAACAACGAATAGTATGCCTCTTTTCATTTACTCTATGTTTTGTACTTGCTCCCGTATTTTTTCCACTTCGTTTTTTGCCAACAAAACTCTTTCG
>JAFVAC010000115.1 GCA_017476265.1 Clostridia bacterium | reverse complement strand
GGCGGGCGTACTCAGCCGAATGTCACGTCGGACAATGAATAGATCTGCGCAAGGGCTATCAGACGGTCTCTGTGTGCGGACACGTCAACGTCCGACGCCGCCGCCTTTGCCGTGGCAAGCAACCGGGCGTCGATCTTAAGATCGTCGGAACCGGACTGGGAGAGCCCGAAGATCTCTCCTCCGCCCCGTCGGTCGAAGTCCCTTTCCGCAAGCTCGAACCCATCGTCGCAGGCGACCAGATCTTTCAATCGGTCCGTCCCCTCCCCGCACAAGAAGCAGTAACTTTGCTGTCCACGTCTGCCCACTCTGCCCCGGAGCTGATGCAAGGCTGCCAGCCCCAAGCGGTCGGCGTCGGTAATGACGATGACCGAGGCGTCGGGCACGTCCACACCCACTTCGACGACGGTTGTTGCGACGAGGGCGTTCTTTTCTCCGTCGCGGAAGGCGCGCATGACGGAGTCCTTTTTCTCCTGCGGGAGTCTGCCGTGCATGAGTCCGACTTTGCTCTCGTCCAGGTACCGACAAGTCTCCTCGTACAAGTCTTCGCAATTCTCCCGTTCGATTCCCTCCGCGTCGGATATCCGCGGCGCGATCAAATAGACCTTGCCGCCGGCATTGCAGACGTCGGCGATATATCGGAACATATCCGCTCGTTTGCTTTTGGGGACGATCGAAGTCTTGATATTGCCCGTGGTCCTCCGAGATAGCGGAATGAACTCCGCCTCACCGTATGCGGCGAGATAGACCGTCCGGGGAATAGGCGTCGCGCTGAGCGTCAGGACGTCGCAAGAAGAGCCCTTTTCCACAAGACTGTTCCTTTGCGCCACGCCGAAGCGATGTTGTTCGTCGCAGACGGCAAGCGCAAGATCTTTGAAGCGCAGTTTGTCGGAAAAGACGGCGTGCGTCCCGATGACCAGTCCGATCTCCCCGGAGGCGACTCTTTGATAGACCTCCCTCTTTTCGGCGGCGGAGGAGCTCCCGGTCAGATAGCAAAAGTCCACGCCCGTCCCGGAAAGAGCATTTTTGATCGACTCCGCGTGCTGCGCCGCAAGCAATTCGGTCGGGGCGACGATCGCCGCCTGATGCCCGCTCTTGACGGCGAGATACGCCGCGGCGACGGCGACGGCGGTCTTGCCGCTGCCTACGTCTCCGCAGAGGACGACGTTCATCTTCTCCCTTCCGCGCATCAAAGCGAAAATCCGTTCTACCGCCGCGGTCTGCGAAGGGGTGAACGAAAAGCCGAAATTGTTGACCAAAGGTCGTAGATCGACGCGATCCGAATAGTGTTGATTTTTTTGATTATTCGTGTTTTTCTTAGCGTAAGAAAAAGCGGCGATCCGCTCTGTGAGCCGCTCTAAAAGGACGCGTCTATGAGCGGCGGAATTGTCCTTTTGCGTCGGTCGATGAATGGACTCGAACGCGCTATGAAGGCTCATTACGCCGAGTTTTTCCTCGGTTTTTTGCGAAAGAAGACTGTCCGTCGGGAACTTCAGCGCTTCCGCAATGATATTCCGCAAAGTACCTTGACCGAGGACGCCCTTGGTCGGATAGATGGGAGTGATGCCGGAAAACTTTGTCTCGAAGGCTTTTTTCTCAAAAAAGGGATTGTTGAATTCGTACGAGTCGCGCCAAAATTTCGCCTTCCCGAAAAAGGTGTATTCTTCCCCCACGGATAAAACTTTGTGGACGTATTTATGATTGAACCAGACCAGTTTGACCGGCGCGCCGCCGGAGACCGCCTCCGCCGTAAAGACGGTAAGATTCCCTTTACGTCTGGGGTAGCCGCACTTTTCTATCGTCGCGTCGAACAAACAAAACGCCCCGTCCGATATTTCGGAGAGCGGGACGCTGATATTCATATCGACGTATTGTTTCGGCAGGAAAGTGAGAAGAGACTCCACGTCGGTGACGCCGAGAGAGCGAAGTTTTTTTTCGATGACTTCGCCTACGCCTTTGATCGAAGTGAGAGGATACTTCATAAAAACCGTTTTTTGCAAGGACGAGTACGGGGCGATACGACGCTCTTCGACTCATTCCACTCCGATGAGATAGTAGTAGTGCGCCTGTCCGCCTCGGGTGATGATGACGTCGCTGTCGGGGTACTCCTCGGACAGAATGCCGCACAGCTCCGCCGCCTCTTCGTCGGTGACGTCCTGACCGTAGTAGAGACTGATACTGCATATCTCGTCCTTATCCTTTCTTTCAAGGGCAGAACGGACGACAGAATTGACGTCGGACCCTTGCGCGACGATGCCCTTTTCCAAAGCGATGATGTCGCCGTTGTGGAGGTTGAATCCGTCGATCTCGGTATCGCGCACGGCGTGCGTGACCTGAATGCAGCTGACCGCGCCGAAAGCCGCCGTCATCTC
The DNA here is from genome assembly GCA_017476265.1 of Clostridia bacterium. Lineage (GTDB taxonomy): Bacteria > Bacillota > Clostridia > Christensenellales > DTU072 > CAG-1782. Next base: position 10,222 of record JAFVAC010000115.1, on the reverse strand, counting down.
CTCCGCCATCTGTTCGGGGTCTCCCTCGGCGGCAAACATCATCGCGGCGGAGATCCCCTGGACGGTGTTTTCGGTAGGAATGACGATCAGATTGGTCTCAACGAGATCTTTTGCCTGTTCGCAAGCCATAATGACGTTTTTATTGTTGGGCAGGACGAACACGTTTTCGGCGTTGATGCGATTGATTTTTGCGACGATGTCGTTGACGGAAGGATTCATCGTCTGTCCTCCCTCCAACACTTCGTCGGCGCCGAGGTCCTTGAACGCGCTGAAGAATCCGTCCCCCGAACAAATGGCGAGCATCCCGTTCTTTTTCGGGTTTTGTTTTCTCTCCGCGATCAACTTCCTGTTCTGCTCCAGCATATTTTCGATCTTGGGGAGGTTGAGCTCGCCCAGTTGAAGCGCATATCCGAGAGCGCGATCGGGCGCGTTGGTGTGGACGTGGACTTTGACGGTATCGAGGTCCCCGACGACAAGAACGCAGTCGCCGATATCGGACAGTTTGTCCTTGAGTTTGTCCAAATCGGCGGTCGTGACCTGCTTTTTCAGATTAATGATAAAGAACTCGGTGCAATAAGCGAAGCGAATGTTTTCGAGATCGTGGACGTCGTTAAAGAACGAGACGGTCTTCTCCGTCGTCTGTGTGGGAGGTACGATGGGCTCGGAGGACTCCATCGGAATGCCGGCGAGTACGTTGTACATACCGACTAAGATATAGATGAGCCCTTGTCCGCCGGAATCGACCACGCCCGCTTTTGCCAGAATGGGCAACAGTTTCGGCGTCTCGGCAAGAGCCTCTTCCCCCTTTCTAATGACCTTTTTCATAAAGTCGAGGAAGTCTTTGGTGCGGGAGGATATTTTGACGGCGTACTCGCACATCACGCGCACGACGGTCAGAATGGTGCCTTCTTTGGGGACTTCCACCGTCGAATACGCCTTTTGCGCTCCCGATAAAAGCGCCTCGGCAAAAACTTTGGTATTGATGACTTTGGCTTCTTTTATGACGACGCTCATGCCTTTGAAGATCTGGCTGAGTATGACCCCGGAATTGCCCCGGGCTCCGTTGAGCGCACCGCGGGAAAAGGCGTCCGCCGTATCGGACAGATTGTCCGGCTTTTTTTCTTCCAATGCCCGTACCGTCGAGGTCATAGTAAGTCCCATATTGGTCCCCGTGTCTCCGTCGGGTACGGGGAACACGTTAAGACTGTCGACGTACGCGCGGTTGAGAGAGAGGTTGGCTAAAGCGCCCTTGAACATCTCTATCAACTGTTCGTTATCTATATATAAAATCATTTAATCCTCATTTTTTATAGTTTCATCCCCAAAACGTGCACGCTGACCGATTTGACGCGCATACCGGTAAACAATTCCACGTGGTACGAAACGGCAGATTTTAGCGACTGGACGACCGCTTCCACATTGACGCCGTCGGCAATAAGGACGTAGAGATCGATGAACATCTTGTTGCCGTCGGTGACGAGTTTGATACCTTTGGCGACGGGCTCTTTATTAAAGAGCGTAAGGACGCTGTCGCTGAGTCTACGCGAGACCAGCTCGGCGACGCCGTAGCACTCGCGCGCAACTTTGCGTATGACCATACTCACAGCCTCGTCGGCTATGCTGATGTCTCCATACACGTTGCGGGTGTGCAATGCCATATTCCGTCCTCCGATATCGGATAATAACAGTCGTCAGTCCGTTTTTTGCGCCGAGGGACGACCTCCGTCCCCACTCACGCAATACGATATATTTATAATAAAATAAAAGAAAAAAAAAGGCAAGTAATTTGAGAAATTTATCGAAAATCAGTTGCCAAAGAAAAAAATCCGTTGTATACTTGATAAGTCGAATTTAGGAGGTGCACTATGAGCAGAGTATGCAGCATATGCGGAAAGGGACAAATGAGCGGAAATAAGGTCAGCCACAGCAACATCAAGACCAAGCGTAGCTGGGGCGCCAACGTGCATAAAGTGAAGATCGTGGACGCTAAGGGCGCGATCAGCAGCCAATACGTTTGCACCCGCTGCCTAAGGACCGCCAAAAAGGAAGCGTAATTTTTTCGTAAAATTCGCTCGCCCCGGAAAAAACGGGGCTTGTTTTGAAGAGACTGCATAAAGAAATGCGGTTTCTTTTTTTATACTTTTCTTCTCCCCTCTTCCGACGATCAAAGACCCCCGCTTGGAAAAAAGCGGGGGTCTTTTATTTCGGATATTATCTGTATCTATAGCTACCGAAAATATCACTTTCCCTGTTTGTCACGGTAGTCTTTGATGGCGGCGGCGATCGCCTCTTCCGCCAAGACCGAACAGTGGATCTTCTGCGGCGGGAGCCCTTCGAGGACTTCTACGACGTCGGCGTTTTTGATCTGCAGCGCCTCGTCGAGCGTTTTCCCTTTGATCATCTCGGTCGCGGTCTCACTGGAAGCGATGGCGGCGGCGCAGCCGAAAGTCTTGAACTTTGCGTCTACGATGCGGTCGTCCTCGATCTTCAATGATATCTGCATGATGTCCCCGCAAGAGGCATTGCCGACGGTTCCGACCCCGTCTGCGTTTTCGATCTCGCCGGTGTTTTTAGCGTTTGCGTATGTGTCCAGAACTTTTTTGTTATACATAAGTGTCTTCTCCTTTTATCTCTTTGAACAGGGGTGAAAAACTCCTGAGTCTTGTGACTGTCTCTTTTAACTTTTCGACGGCGTAGTCGGTCTGCTCCATCGTGTTGTCCTTGCCAAATGAGAATCGGATGGATCCGTGCGCTTCCTCCATCGTGGCGCCGCACGCCAGAATGACGTGGGAGGGCTCAAGGTCGCCCGAGCTGCACGCCGAACCGGAACTGACGGCAATGCCCGATAGATCCAGTCCGATAAGGATCCCCTCCCCTTCGATATAGTCGAAAGAGAAGTTGGCGTTGTTGACCAAACGGTGTTCCATCCCGCCGTTGAGTTTGCAGTACGGGACTTCTGCCAAGACGCGTTTGATGAAATGATCGCGCATCGCCTTGATATGCTCGTTGTCATTGTCCATATCCCGGACGGAGATCTCGAGAGCCTTTGCCATACCCACGATAGCGGGCACGTTGGTAGTGCCGGCGCGGAAACCTCTCTCCTGCCCGCCGCCGTAGATGAGTTTTCCCGCGCGGACGCCGCTCCTGATATAGAGCAAGCCGACTCCTTTAGGTCCGTGAAACTTGTGTGCCGACAGGCTGAGCATATCGATATTCTGCTCCTGCACGTCGATTTTGATCGAACCTGCCGCTTGTACGGCGTCGGTATGGAAGAGTATGCCCTCCTCCCGACAAAACGCACCGATCTCGGCGATGGGCTGAATGGCGCCCATTTCGTTGTTGGCGAACATGACGGAGACCAAAATCGTATCGTCCCGGACGGCGTTTTTCAGGTCCTCTAAGGAGACTCTGCCGTCACGCCCGACGGGGAGTTTGGTCACCTCGAATCCTTCGGACTCCAAAAGTTTGCACGTCTCGAGTATCGCCGGATGCTCGATCGCGGTGGTGATTATATGTTTGCCCTGTTTTTGATAGGTGTGGGCGGCGCCTCGTAAAGCCCAGTTGTCGCTTTCGCTCCCGCCGGAAGTAAAATAGATTTCGGTCGGTTTTGCATTGAGCAAACGGGCTATTTTTTCTCTCGCCTGATCGACGACGGCGAGCGCTTCTCTGCCATAGCCGTGGAGGGAAGACGGATTGCCGAATGTGTCGGTAAAATACGGCATCATCGCGTCCAGCACTTCCCGGTCTACTGCCGTCGTGGCGGAGTTGTCCAAATAGACTCGCATAGTACCTCCTTATTGATTCTTTATTTTCTCTTTTGTCGGATGTAGGCGGATAGCCCGTCGAACGGCACTTCTTCCGCCGTCTTATCCTTCATCCCCTTGACGGTGACGACGCCCTTTTTCACTTCGTCTTCACCCAGGACGACGACGTAGGGGTAGTCGCACTTGTCGGCGAATTTCATCTGCGCTTTCAAACTCCTTCCGATCAGATCAAAGTCGGCTTTTACGCCCGCTTTCCGCAAAGAGTAAACGAGTTTCATCGCCTCGGTGGTCGTGGACTCGAAAGACGCGACGTACAGATCGGATATCTCTCTATCCCCGACGGACAAGCCGGAATTTTCCAGCACCATGATAAGGCGTTCTATCCCCATGCCGAATCCGACTGCGGGGATGGGTTTGCCGCCCAACTGTTCGACGAGGTTGTTGTACCTGCCGCCGCCGCAGACGGTCCCTTGGCTCCCGATCGCCGTACTGACGAACTCGAAAACCGTTCGGGTATAATAATCCAGACCGCGGACGATGTTAGGATTGACTTTGTATTGTACGCCGAGAGCGTCCAGATATCCGAGGAGTCGCTCGTGATGTGCGCGACAGTCGTCGCAGATATAGTCCAAAACGACGGGTGCGCCTTTTGCGATCTCTTTGCATTCTTCCACCTTGCAGTCCAGAATGCGAAGCGGATTCTTCTCCAATCGCTCAAGACATGTCGGACAAAGCCGATCGCGGTAGTCGCCGAAATAGTCCCTGAGCGCTTTGGAATAGTCCTTTCGGCAGTTGGGACAGCCGATGGAGTTGATGTTGAGTTCCAGCTCGGTCACGCCGAGATTGTCGAAGACGCTTTTTGCCAGCGTGATGATCTCCGCGTCCGCATAAGGACTTTCGCTCCCGTACAGTTCGACGCCGAACTGGTGGTGCTCTCTCAAGCGTCCGGCTTGCGGTTTTTCATAGCGGAAGACCGGCGTGATGTAATACGCCTTGGTCGGTTGCGGATTGTTGTCGAGGGCGTTTTCGATGAACGAACGCGCCGCGCCGGCGGTACCCTCCGGCTTGAGCGTGATACTGCGGTCCCCCTTGTCGAGGAAGGTGTACATCTCCTTGTTGACGATGTCGGTGGTGTCTCCGACGCCGCGCAAGAACAGCTCGGTGTGTTCAAAGACGGGCGTCCGGATCTCCTTGTAACCGAACAGACCCGCCACCTTTCTGACTTCTCCCTCTATATAGTGCCACTTGTAGACTTCGCTCGGGAGGACGTCTTTAGTCCCCTTGGGTATGTTGATCATAGGTAGTATTCCCCTTACAGGATATATTTTTTCAGGTTGAGCGTACGGATCGCACGGTCGAGATGCGCGGTCACATAGTCGCGGTTGACGACGACTTCGACCGGCTCTTCTGTGCTTCCGTCGGCGTTAAAACTGACGTCTTCCAAAAGCATCTCCATAATCGTGTGGAGGCGTCGAGCGCCGATGTTCTCGTTGTTCTCATTCTCGAGATACGCCACATGAGCCATCTCCTTGATGGCGTCGTCGGTGAACTTGAGGTCGATCTTGTCCACTTTGAGCATCTCGGCGTACTGCATGATGATGGCGTTGTCCGGTTCTCGCAAGATCTTTTCAAAGTCCTCTTCGGTCAAGGACTGTAAGTCGACGAGCACCGGGAATCTGCCCTGCAATTCCGGGATGAGGTCGCTGACCTTGGACAAATGGAAGGCACCGGCGGCGATGAAGAGAATGAAGTCGGTCTTCACGTTGCCGTACTTGGTGTTGACGGTGCATCCTTCGACGATGGGAAGAATGTCTCTCTGGACCCCCTCCCGGCTGACGTCGTGTCCGCCCATTTTGCCGTCCGAAGCGATCTTGTCCATCTCATCGACGAATATTATACCATCTTGTTCTGCCCGACGCAAACCTTCGGCATTGATTTCGTCCTTGTCGATGAGCTTATTTGCCGCCTCGCTCGTAAAGATCTTGAAGGCTTCGCCTACGGTTATTTTTCTCTTCCTCTTACGACGAGGCATCAGCCCGCCGATGATCTCGCCGAAGTTGTTGTCGTTGCCGCCCATTCCGATCGGTCCGAGCTGGAGGGACTTGGGCGCCTCCTCGATTTCGATCTCCACCGGGATCTTGTCCAGTTTGCCGGCGCGGAGGTCGTCCAATATCTGCGCCTTCAATACGTCGTCCGGCGTATCGGGATTCTGCTTCTTTTTGATTACCAAAAGGGCGTTTGTTATCTTATTCTCCGCCATTTCTTTTGCCTTCGGCTCTACCTCGGCGATCTTTTCCTCTTGCACGAGGCGGACGGAGACCTCCACAAGGTCGCGGATCATACTCTCCACGTCCCGTCCGACGTAGCCTACTTCGGTAAACTTGGTCGCTTCCACTTTGACGAAGGGGGCTTTGACCAGTTTGGCGAGGCGTCGGGCGATCTCGGTCTTTCCGACGCCGGTGGGTCCTCTCATAATGATGTTTTTCGGGGTGATCTCATCGCGCATCTCCTGCGGGAGCATACGACGACGGTAACGATTTCTCAAGGCGATGGCGACCACCTTTTTCGCCTCCTTTTGCCCGATGATGTATCTGTCAAGTTCGTTGACGATCTGTTTGGGGGTGAGTTCCATAAACCTTTTCCTCCTTTTTTACACCGTCTCTACGACGACGTTGTGATTGGTGAAGATGCAGATGTCTCCCGCGATCTTCATCGCTTTGCGCGCTATCTCTTCGGCGGACATATCGGTGTTCTCCAACAGGGCGCGCGCCGCGCTGAGGGCGTAATTGCCGCCACTGCCGATGGCGCAGACTCCCTCTTCGGGGTCGATGACGTTGCCGTCGCCGGAGATAACGTAGAGATTGTCCTTGTCAGCGACGATCAGCATCGCTTCCAAGTTGCGCATAGTGCCTTTACGCCAGTTCTCGGCGAGTTCCACCGCGCTACGCATGAGATTGCCGGAATACTTCTGAAGCATTTCCTCGAACTTTTCGCTCAAGGTGAAAGCGTCGCTGACGCTCCCGGCGAAGCCGACGACCACTTTGTCGTCGTATATTCTTTTTACCTTTTTGGCGTTGCCTTTCATGACGATGCTCTGTCCCATCGTCACCTGTCCGTCTCCCGCGACGGCAGTGACGCCGTTCCTTTTGACGGCGCATATCGTAGTGGCTTTGATTTCCATACAATTACCTCCTTATTGTTTTTCGTATTCTTCGGCGAAGGGAGCGAAGTCTCTCTCCGCACGTTCGGAATAAGCCTGTTTTCTTCTCTGTTTGTCTCTTATCTTCTCGCTCAGTTCCGGCGTGAGCGGATAGCCGGCGTGCATAGGCTGAAAGTCCTTGTTTTCGGTGCGAACGTACTTGACGAGTCCGCCGAGCATAGTCGTCGCAGGCGGATCGAACACGGGCAGTCCGCGCAACCGTCTGTAAGCGTTGATCCCGGCAAGCAGTCCGCTCGCGGCGCTCTCGACATACCCTTCCACGCCCGACAGCTGTCCCGCGATAAAGACGGTGGGATCCGACTGGAGCGAAAACCCTTCTCCCAGCACTTTGGGCGCGTCGATGAAAGTGTTCCTGTGCATCACGCCGTACCGAACGAACTCGGCGTCGTGGAGGGCGGGGATCATCGAAAACACCCTCTTCTGTTCGCCGAACTTCAGATTGGTCTGAAATCCGACCAGATTGTACATCGTGCCTTCGACGTTTTCCTTGCGGAGTTGCACGACGGCGTAAGGACGACGATCGGTACGCGGGTCGATAAGCCCGACGGGACGGAGCGGTCCGAATCGAAGAGCGTCCTCCCCTCTGTCCGCCATGACTTCGACGGGCATACAAGCGTTAAAAACATCGCGCTTTTCAAAGTCGTGCAGGAGCACTCTCTCCGCTGAAACCAACTCTCGCACGAAGGAGTAGTACTGCTCTTTGTCCATAGGGCAGTTGAGGTAGTCCTCTCCGCCCTTGCCGTATCTTCCGGCAAAGAAAGCCAGATCATAGTCCACGCTGTCCGCCTCCACGATGGGAGCGACCGCGTCGAAAAAGTTGAGGAACTCTCCGTTTGTCTTTTCCTTGATCGCTTCGCACATCGCCTCGCCGGTCAAGGGCCCGGTGGCGACGATGGTAAAGGGCTCGATCCGATCCGCCTCTTCTTCGATGAAAGCGATGTTTTTATAGGACCGCAACGTGCGCTCCACATAGTCGGAGAAGAGGTCTCTGTCCACGGCGAGGGCGCTCCCCGCCGGGACTCTGGCATAGTCGGCGGCGCGGAGGATCAGGCTGTCCAGCCGTCGCATCTCCCGCTTCAACTGTCCTTGCGCCGTATTCACGTCCTCGCTCTTCAGGCTGTTGCTACAGACCAACTCGGCGAATTTGCCCGTCTTATGTGCGGGCGTGGACTTTTTCGGGCGCATCTCGACGAGATCGACCGGAACGCCGCGTTTTGCCAGTTGGTAGGCCGCTTCGCATCCGGCGAGTCCGGCGCCGACGACCTTAATTCTTTCCGTCATCGGATTCACCGTCCTTTTTTTCGGGCACGACGACGTTTTTGCAGTCTTTATTGGTGCAAATATACTGTACGTTGTGTCCTTTCGTCACCATATGCATTGGATGACGGCACACCGGGCAGAATATAGGCGCGGGCAACTCCCAACTGACGAAGACGCACTCGGGGTAGTTGGCGCAGCCGTAGAAGATCTTGCCGCTTTTCGTGCGTTTTTTGACCACGTCGCCGCCACACGAGGGACACTTGCCCACCGGCTCGACGATGTTTTTGATATTCCGGCATCTGGGGAAGTTGGGGCAGGCAAGGAACTTGCCGTACTTGCCCGAGCGGACAACCATATTGGCACCGCACTTATCGCACTTGACATCGGAGACTTCCTCCTCCAGCCGCACTCTTCTTTCGCCGGTCTGCGCCTTGTTGAGGCTCTCGACGAAGGGCGGATAGAACGAAGAAATGACGTTGGTCCAGTCGGCCCCGTTGACGACGGCGTCCAGTTCGTCCTCCATCTTGGCGGTGAACTGCACGTCCACGATGTCGGAAAAGTTCTTTTCCATAAACTCCACGACGGTCTCGCCGAGTTTGGTCGGGACGATGCTCTTGCCGTCCTTTTGGGTGTACTCGCGCTTGGCAAGGACGCTGACGACGCTGGCATACGTCGCGGGTCTCCCGATACCGTTTTCCTCCATCGCTTTAATGAAAGTCGCGTCGGTATAGCGACCGGGTGCTTTGGTGAACTTCTGCTCCGACTTGAGGTCTTGGAAGACAAGTCCCTCTCCTTCGGCGAAGTCGGGGAGTTTGTTTTCCTCTTCCTCGTCCTCCTTATCGGTAGCATAAGCTACGGTATATCCCTTGAACACAACGGTTTTGCCGGAGAGTTTGAAGCCGTATCGGTCGGAGTCGACGCTCCCGTCTATGTGGACGGCGAGGGTATTGTAGACGGCGTCCGCCATCTGACTCGCCAAAAAGCGGTCGTAGATCAACTTGTACAGACGGTATTGATTGCGGTTGAGTTTTGTCTTCAGACTGTCGGGCGTACGCGCAAGCGTGATGGGACGAATGGCTTCGTGCGCGTCCTGCACGTTGCTGCCCTTACTGGTATAGACGTTCGGTTTTGCGGGAGCGTACTCTTTGCCGAAAGTGGTCTTGATATATTCGATCGCCGCCTGTTGTGCTTCAGTGGAGATGCGGACGGAGTCGGTACGGATATAAGTGACGAGAGCGGTATGCCCTTCGCCTTCGATCTCGATCCCCTCGTACAACTGCTGTGCGATCTTCATGACCTCCGGCGCGGTGATACCCAGACGGGAGGAGCCGTCTTGTTGCAAAGTACTGGTGGTAAAGGGCGGCGCGGGATGCGACTTGCTGACGCCACGCTTGACGCCGTCCACACAATAGGCGCATCTCTTCAGTGCGGCTCCGATGGCGGCGGCTTGCTCTCCGTCGGTGACTTTGAGTTTTTTGCCGTTCTTTTCGGCGAGAGTCGCTTTGATGGGAGTCGCCTTGCCCGTCTTGTTGAGGATGGCGACGATGGTCCAGTACTCCTCGGGGACGAACGCCCTGATCTCGCGCTCCCGATCGACGATCATCTTCAGAGCCGCCGACTGCACGCGTCCGCCGGAGAGCCCCTGCTTGATCTTTTGGTTGAGGATAGGGCTGATCTTGTAGCCCACGAGACGATCGAGGACGCGGCGTGCCTGTTGCGCGTTGACCAGATTCATATTGATCTTGCGCGGGACTTTCAGAGCGGCGTTTACGGCACGGGAGGATATCTCGTTAAATTCGATCCGCTGGGCGTCTCCGCCTAAGTCGAGCACGTTTGCCAAATGCCAGCTGATGGCTTCTCCCTCACGGTCCGGGTCGGTCGCGAGGTAGACCGCTTCGCTCTCTTTGGCGGTCTGTTTGAGCTTCTTGACCAGCTCTTTCTTGTCTTTGACCATTACATATTCGGGACGGAAGCCGTG
>JAFVAC010000114.1 GCA_017476265.1 Clostridia bacterium | reverse complement strand
TTACTCTAATTTAGATATCTTTTCGTCTTTTCCTTAAGAAAAAAACTAAATGCAGTTGTAAATGTTCGAAAGTATCAACAAAAGTTGATTGGTAGGCTGAAGTGGACTCGAACCACCGACCCCCACCTTATCAGGGTGGTGCTCTAACCTACTGAGCTATCAGCCTGTAAAAAGGTACGCCGCATATAAAGTACGGTATTGGTGGAGATAAGCAGGATCGAACTGCTGACCCCCTGCTTGCAAGGCAGGTGCTCTCCCAGCTGAGCTATACCCCCTCGGTACGGTCGCCGTTTTTATATGCTTGAATATAGTACCACCTTTTTTTTCGGTTGTCAATCAAATTACAAAAATTTTTTTGAATTGCTTTTCAATTTCTTTTTACCGAAGTTTTGTCCGGGGCGAAAGGCATCTTATCGTTCGTCATACGCGCGCGCATGTACGATATATATATTGTCCTGCGGCATACCGTCGGTCCCACCCGTGGTCAGGCGGTAGGCGGTGAGTCTGCGCAGTATCTCCACCGCCTCCGGGTCGGTCACCTGCCCGAACGCGGCGTACTGTCCGTCGTAGGCGGTGCAGTCCTGCGCGCAGAAAAAGAACTGACTCGTCGCACTGTCGTATACCGCCGTCCGCGCCATACTGATGACGCCGGCGACGTGACTCAACGTGTTTTTGGAAAAGCCGTTGGCGGCGAACTCGCCTTTTATCGCCTCATGCGTATCTTTGTGCGTAAGCGCGTCCCCTTCCCGCTCGAATCCGCCGCCCTGCAAGACGTAGTCGGTCACGATCCGATGGAAAGTCGTCCCGTCATAGAACCCTTCCTCCACGTAGCGCAAAAAGTTAGCCACCGTCGCGGGGGCATACTTCGGATAGAGCGTCACGTCGATCTCGTCCCCCGTGGACAGCTCGAAGACGACGTGCGGGATCTTCGCCTCCACCCTGCCCGAAGTCCGCTCGGACAAGAATTCTTTGGCGATCGCAAGCGCCTCCGCCGCCTCCGGCAAAGAGAAGTCCCGGGCAAACTCGTGTCCCATCGCGTGTTCTGCCTCGGGATAATAACTTTGGGTATCCACACCAAGGTCTTTCAGTGTCCTTTCAAACTCTTTCGACTGAGAGAGGAACTTGTCGTCCTGCGCGCACAAAAAGAGGCTCGCCGGGTAGTCCGCCGTCGCCGTCTCCACGGGACAGAGCTCCCGCACGCGATAGTACGACTCGTATGCCCGCGTATCGGTCAGCGCCCACATCGCCGTATTCACAAAGGGGAACCTCGTCCCACGGACGTTTCTGAGATTGAAAAAGCCGCTCACGAGCAAAAGTCCTTTTATGCGCTCCCCTTCGATCGCCGGAACGATCCCTATGTCCTCGGCGAGCGCCTTGTCGGTGTACGCCGCCCCCATCACGGAGACGAGATGGCACCCGGCGGAGTCCCCGCCGAAAAAGACTTGCGTCTCGTCAATATCGTAGCGATCGGCATTGTCCAGCAGATACGTCAAAGCCTCGTTGAACTGCTTCTCCTGACCCGGGTACTTGACCTCGGGCGCAAGGGCGTAATTGAGACTCGCCACGATGTACCCCTCGGCGGCTATTGTCCGACAGTAGGGCTCCACGCCCGACTTGTCTCCGCCAAGATAGTACCCTCCGTGTACATAGACAAGAAGGGGCTTTTTGCCCGGAGTTTTGGAGGAAAATACGTCTAAAAAGGCATTTCCGTAAGAGGACGGGTACACCACGTCGTAGACGGCGTCGGTGGACGCTTTTACGTCCTCATATCCGGCGGGCACGGAGACGTTCTTCGGCGCGCACCCCAGTCGTATGACGTAGGACATGATCGTATAATCCAGCGTACAGGCAAGGGTCAGCGTAAGCGCTATGACAAGTAGCGCGACGATCAGCCAAAACCACCACTTTTTGACCACGGGGACCTTTCTCTTTTCCCTCTTTTCCGAAGGTTTTTTCTCGACGACTTCCGCCGCGGGGAACGATTTTGTCGCGGGCTCCTTTTTCGGATGTTTTTCTATACGGACGGGCTTTTTCGTCACGTTACACCTCGAAATCCATCGCCACCGATCTTTCGACGACGGTATTCAAGTATTTTTTGACCACCTCGCAGTGGTATTCGTCCTTCTGATAGGACTCCAACGCTTCCCACGAATCGACCAGCACCTCCAGTATCACGTCAAAACTGCGCGGCGAGCGCAACTCGTCCAAGTGGACTGCCACGTCTCTTATTTGCGGCACTCTGCCCTCCATTCCGGCGAGGACCTCCCGCACTTGTTTACGCGACTCTTCCGCGCCCTCTTTGAGCTTAAAACAAATCACGTGTTTTATCATTTTTCCTCCTGCTCCCTT
>JAFVAC010000113.1 GCA_017476265.1 Clostridia bacterium | reverse complement strand
TGGATCCCGGGGGAGACTTCGACGGGGACTTTCTTCGGATCCAGATGCAGGTAAGAGCGGATCTCTTCCCGTAAATCGGATAGTTTGGTAGCCCAAACGTCATCTTTTATTTCCGTCATATCGAGATATGCCTTATTGCCAGACGACAGGACGGCGTACGTTTCGCGCGACACGACGTCACGCGGCATAAGGTTTTTTAAGACGGGGTACTTCTCTTCCATATAGTAGTATTTATGTCCGTCTTTGTAGAAAAACAGCCGTCCCCCTTCGCCACGGGCGGCTTCGGATATCAGCATCCTTTTGCCCGTGATCCTGGCGGTGGTGGGGTGATATTGTATAAACTCGAGATCGGCAAAGGGCAGTCCTTGCCCAAACAGTCTCGCCGCGGCGTCGCCGGTGTTTTGGACCGTGCCCGTCGTCTCTCCCTCGAAAAAGCCGTTCAGCCCGCCGAGGGCGAGGATGACGGGTCCGTCGAGAGTCAGGACGGAAGAGGCGTAGACGTCTACGACGACGCAACCGACGCAAGCGCCTTCGGATAGCCGAAGGGAGTACAGTTCGTGATGGGAGTATCGTTCGATCAGACCGCGCGCCTCATATTTGCGTACTTCGTCGATGAGCGCGGAGCATATCATCTTGCCCGTGGCGGTCTTGGAAAAAGCCGTGCGCTTTTTTTTCTGTCCGCCGAAATTTCGGAGTTGAATTTTGCCGCCTACGGTATTGAAGGGGACGCCGAGCGCTTGGAGCCGGCGGACCGTATCGGGCGCGTTTCGGCACAGATTTTCGACGGCGCGCTCGGAGGCGAGATAGCATCCGCCCTTGAGGGTGTCCTCTATGTGATTTTTTACTTCGTCGCCTTCGCCCATGGTGTCGAGAGCGGCGTTGATACCGCCCTCCGCCAGTACGGACTGCGCTCGTTCGGACGCCTGCAGGGAGACGAGATTGCATCTGTATCCCGCTTCCGCGAGGCGTATTGCCGCGCTCATACCGGCGATCCCGGCACCGATGACATTGACGAGAGGTTCGCTCACCATATCACATACCACCTGACGTAATAGAATATGAATCCCGCTATGGCGGCGAGGAGAATGGCGGAAGAGAAAAAGGCGACGTTGGCATAGACGGGCCGCAGCGCGCGTACGCCGAAGGAGAGAAGAAGGGGTTTTACGTTGAGGATGACGTGCAAAGCTATGGATACGCCGAGCAAGATCCTGGTAATAAGCCGGGGCAGCGACCCGATCTCGATGGCGGTGCAGACGTGAAAGACGATCATGACGAGGACGCCGAGGGCGCTTATCCGTCTCGCCCAAAAGAGCATGTTGTCCCGGAAGTAGTGGGTGCCGGAGCGGATGATCGCACGGACGCCGACCGCAGTCAAAAAGATTCCCACGACGGCGTGAATGCCGCATAGAGACAGCGTGACGTAGCCGATGATATTGATGGAGCCGTTGTCGTACACGCCGAAGAGTTTAAGCGTGCCGAGCACGGCGTGGAGGACGAAGCATAAAAGCATACTTGCCGTGACGATGGCGTTCAGTTTTCTCAAGGTCCCTCCTTACTCGTTCGACGAACGTCGAATCTCTTTGTCAACAGTCGACGGTTTAATCAGTCCTTTATTTCCGCCTTTTTCAGCGCGTCACGGACCGCTTCGACAAATTCCCGGTAGGAATAGGTCGCGCCGGAGAGACTGTCCACGCCTTTGAGACTTCCTTCTTTGACGATGGCGGCGGCGTAGCGGGGTGCCGATTGCGCCGCGACTTGCGCTTTTCTGCGGTTGGCGTCCGACAGTCCTTGTCCGTACGTCGCGTCTTTCAAAGTTCCGTCCAGTTCGTACAGCTTAAAGTCGCATTCGACGATGACGTTGTCTTTTATGGTGATGGTGACTTCGCCGTAGCCGGAAGCGACGCCGCCGGAGTCTCCCAAAAAGTCGTTGCTACGCCCTTGGTAGGTGCCGTCGGCATAGTTTTTTGCCTCCTCTTCGCCGCACGCGAGCAGACAAACGCTCGTCACGACCAGCAGGGCGACGACGGCTATCATGCAGAACAGTTTCTTTTTCATAGGATCCTCCGATACAATAATGATTATATGGTTTTTTTTGCGCGGTTGACAAGGTTATTCGACGAAATTTTCGTTCTTTTCGTCGGAGATGATCTTGCCGTGTTCCAGCCGGATCGTTCTCTGCGCCACTTCGCCCACCTCGGGGTCATGCGTGACGACGACAAGACTGGTGCCTTCTTTGTGCAGTTGACGGAAGATATCCAGGACGATGTTCTCGTTGGCTTCGTCCAAATTGCCCGTCGGTTCGTCCGCGAGGATGATCTCCGGGTTGTTGATGAGGGCGCGGGCGATGCAGACGCGCTGTTGTTCGCCACCGGACAGCTGGCTCGGCAGGTGCTTGGCGCGGTCCTTGAGTCCCACTCTTTCGAGCGCGGCGAGCGCCTCTTTTTCGTCCGGGACGCTATGATAGTACTGCGCGACCATGACGTTTTCTACGGCGTTGAGGTAGTTGATGAGATGGAACTGTTGAAAGATCAGTCCGATCTTGTCGCGTCGGATGGTGGTCAGGGACGTTTGACTCTCTTTGGAGATGTCTTTGCCGTCCAAAAGGACCTGTCCGAGCGATGGCTTGTCCATACACCCGATGATATTCATCATCGTGCTTTTGCCCGAGCCGGACGGACCCATGATGGCGACCCATTCGCCCTTTTCTACCGTCAGACTGACGTCGTCCAGCGCGTGAAGGTCACCGTAGATTTTCGATACGTTTTTCAATTCCAATAGACTTGCCATTTTTTCTTTCTCCTTTTTACTCACCTTTCAGTACCAGTGCCGGATCGACGTCCACCGCGCTGCGGATGGGGATCAGACACGCTATGCCCGTCACTGCGACGGACGCGATTATCGTCACGGGGATCAACCACCACAAGAAGGTGATGGACCCGCCGAAGACGTTCTTGCTGACGATCTCGGCAAAGACATACCCCAGGACGGACCCGAGGATGCCTCCCACGCCACCGAGGAGCAACCCTTCTCCGAGGAACTCGCCCACGACCGACAGATTGGACGCGCCGAGGGCTTTACGCAGACCGATCTCCTTTCTTCTTTCGGCTATGACGGCGGTCATCGTGGTCGCCACGCAGATCATCGTCAGGAGCAATACGACGGCGGTGACGATGAAAATGAGGGAAGTCAACTTGGTCAGGACGGCACTTTCGGACGCGGCGACGTGTTTGATGAGCTTGGCGCGCAGTCCCTCTACCCCATTCGATATGGACGTCGTGTAGGACTCCAGTCCGCCGGTCGAGTTGACGCTGACTTCCACAAGATCGTACCCGCGGTGTTTTGCCGTCAGGTACTCCACGTCGGAATAAGAGAGATAGACGTAGTCCTCTTCCGAACTACCCGTCTGTATGATCCCGACCACCTTGATCGGCAACTCGTGATCGGCGCTTTTTACGCCGTCGATCTCGATGATCTCATAGTCGGGGATCAGACTCTCGTCCACGTCCTCCGTGATCTCAATGCTGCTCACCGCGACGGTTTTGTCGCCGACGCCGAGATTGAAAGTCTTGGCTACGTTGGCGCCGATGAGGACCTCGCCGTCCCGGGTGGGATAGGCGCCGTCCACGTTCCAGTACGGGGCGGTCTTTTTCACTCCGTCGAAGTCTACCCCGGCGAAGGTGACCGGGTTTTTGTTGATGGTCGTGTTCTCATACCGATAGGGCGTGTAGCCGTCCAGGTCCCTTGCGGGGATGTAGGAGAGGGCGCGCTCGATCATTTCGTCGGTCAAAGAGTCCGTCCCGTCGGGCGTGAAGATCATATTCGCGCCGTAACTGCGCATAGACTCGCTCATTTGCCTCGGTACGTCATAGTAGATGGTGACGAGTCCGGCAAGGACCGTCGCCCCGACGACGATGGCAAGAAGCGCTACGATCATCCTCGACCGTCTGCGGAGCAGGGACAGGGAGATCATCTTGAAAAACATAAGACGTTTTTTATTCTTTATCATAGGTACCTCTCTATTATCTTCCGTGCAGGACTTCGGACGGGCGCAACCGCAATATGTTCCGGATGGCGGGCAAACTTCCGATCAAAGTCACGGCGAAGATCAGGACGGCGACGAGGAAGGCGACCATACCCTTCATATCGATTGACGCGCCGAAGACGGTGTGTCCGATAATCTGAGCGAATCCGAACCCGATAAAGTAGCCCGAAACGGCGCCGACTAAAGCAACCAACAGGATCTCGGTCAGGACCAAACCGGCGATGCGCACGTTTTTCGCGCCGATCGCTTTCATCAAGCCGAGTTCCTGACTGCGCTCCATGACGCTGGAGGTGACCAGATTGCTGATGGCGAGCGCGCTACCGATCAGACTCAGGACGGTGATAAGGGTCATAAGAAGTTCGGTCTTGTTGAGGATGTCTCCTTCGGAGTCGGCGACTCTGCGAATGGCGGACGCGCTTGACGTTGGGATCGCTTCCTGTATCTGATGGCAGATGGAAGAGACGTACGCCGTGCAGTACCAGAGTTCGTAGTCCTCGGGTCTGGCGAGTTCGGGATTTTTGGCGACCTTTTGCGACGTCTCGTCCTCGGGGGAGGTGAGCGCACTGACGGATATGCTCTGAATGAGGTCGGCTTTTCCGGTCAGCCTCTGCGCGGTGGACAGCGGGAGATAGATCACGTCGTCTTCGTTGTCACCCGAAGAGAAGACGCCCACGACCTTGACGACTTCGGTCGTCTTGCCGGTCAGCGTGATCTCGTCGCCGGCTTTCAGATTCTTTTTCTCGGCGACATTTTCCCCGACCATGGCAAAGAGATCTCCGGCGTCCTTGTAGAAATCGGCTTGTTCGTCGTATCGCTCCCCGTCTACGATCTCCCACCAGTCGCGCAGATTGTTGATCCCGGTGTCACGGATGTAGTCGGAGCCCTTTTTGCGGAAAGAAAGGTGATAATGGAACCAGGTCCCCGTGACCTTTTGATCGGTCCCGTCCAGTTTTACTTGTCCGTCCAAAAAGGGCGCGAAGTCGAGGATGTTGTTCGCCCAAAAGATGGTGAGTAGCTCCCCCGTCACGTTCTCTTGCAGGTACGCGTCGGTCGCCTCGTCCGTCTCATAGAGACTGCTGACGATGGCGGCGGACTTGCTGACCACGTTGATGTTGGCGCCGTACGTCTTGAGTTCGGCGTTGATTTTGTCGCCGACGTCCAGCATGACGTTGAGCATAGCGGTCGCTATCGACGTGCCCAGCGCGACGGTGAGCGCGATCATAAGCATCTTTTTCCATTGATGGATAAACGTGCCTTTGATCATTCTGAAAAACATATTTATCCCTCCTTTATTTGCTGAAACTCTTTTGATTGTCGATCAATTCGGATACGGGGATCAGGATGTCCGTATCGTTGATGTCGTAGTCGATGATGATCGGGTTGCAGCCGCCCTTCATGCCGATGGTGCTGCGGTTCATGACGACGCCGCATTTTTTACAAATGACCTGTCCGTCCTTGTCTTCGTAGTAGCCCGCCTCGCCGCAGATCTCGCAGGCGTCCAGCCCCACGCCGTAGTTGCCGGTGTTGAGTTGCTTCAAGAGGACGATGACGCGGGTGTGATAACCGTCGGGCGTGACGTACTCAAAGCGGTGCAAGTGTCCGTCGTCGACGGAGGTAAGGGGAATCTGAAGATGATCGTCTTCGCCAAAGTCGTTTTGGACGACGAGCGGCGTCTCGCTGGGCGCTTCGGTCACCACGACGGTGTTGAGTTCGACGAAAGTCGTCGAACAAAGGACGGCAAGGATGAGACAGATCGCGGGGACCACGGAGTAGCGCCTCGCGGTCTTCCAGTCGGCGCGGAGTTTTCTGCGCTCGGCGTTGGTCTTGTAGGGTTCTTTTTTGATAAAACTCTCCACCCAGGCGAATATCGCCGTGACAAGGACCACGATATAGGCGATATAGGTGTACCACTCGCGGTTGTTACCGGCTTTGATCGCCACATATTTGAATAAGAAGCTATTCAGTTCGCGCGGTTTTATCATATTGCGCGGAGTGACGATGTAGGTGAGATTGGTGAACAGGTTAAAGGCGTAGATCCCCGTTATGATAAAGAAAAGTGCCACAAGGACGCCTCGGTATCCCTTCTTATACAGGACGGAGCCGAGTTTGTCTACGGCGAGGGTACAGAGCGCGGCAAGAAGGATCGGGATCAACC